>JAAWCD010000069.1 GCA_022793095.1 Oscillospiraceae bacterium
CAGAACATCAGCCATTTCTTCAACAAGGTCTTTTCTTAATTCAACATCATTAGCCGCCTTTATATCTCCATGTTTTTTGACAATATCAATCACTTCTCCAATTTCGCCTATCATCCAAAGCAGCTTGTGTTTACCTGTTTCGGGAGAAATCTGTTCCCATTTATCTTTGTATTTATCCTGAAGCCTTTTTTGCATATCTAACATTTCATTTATACTAAAATCAGGCATAAGTCTTCTCCTTTCAAATGCCGGTTTTTTGAATAGAGTATACCACGGCTGCAAACGGCATTCAACCCTCGTTTATAGGCGTTGAGCGTAGTGGCAAGCGCTGCCCCGGTATATACCCGGCGCAGCTTGTTGGCGGCCGTCTGCTGGCCTGTCCATACTGGGCAGGGAAGGGACGCCCGGCGGGCCGCCCCCCGGAGAGCGCACGACTGCCGCAGGCAGTACCACCGTCCGCTTGCGGGTGGTGCGTAAGCGCGCCCTTCGAGGGGGCCGGCAAGGAGAACGGAGCGCCCAGGTCATCCCCCGGACGCTCCCGCTTTGGTTCCCTCCTGCTGGTAAACCACCCCCTCCAGCCTGTGTCATTTTGCCACAAACGAACCTCTGGCAACGTATCGTAGTGGTCTGGTGAAACCGCCCTTTATATATTACCTCTCAGTTATGAATCCAGGTTCCAAGTCCCTCCGCACCGGCAATTCTGCCGGAACCAGCGGGGACAGCCCGGATGCAATTGGAAACATTGCTGTTTTTTACGCCTTTGTTTTTGCAGGGGACTTGACTTTTTCCGGCAACCTGTTATAATAACACTCGCATTCACTTTAACAGCGCAAAGCGGTATAGTCTAAAAGTATTTCCGCAAAAGCGTTAGAAAAGCGACCTGTCTCTTGCAAAAAGCGAGCCCAAAAAATCGCGAGGAGGAATTTACCTATGAAATCCAAAGCCATGTCCCGGCTTCTGGCCGGCACTTTGTCCGCCCTGATGCTGCTGGGCCTCGCCGCCTGCGGCGGCACCCCCCCTTCCGGCGGCGAAAACAATCCGCCCAGTCAGGCCCCCACCACTCAGGAGCCTGCCGGCAGCACACCCACGCCCGCTGGCGGCGAGCAGTATGTGGTGGGCATCTCCCAGTACGTCACCCACGACGCGCTGGACGCGGCCACCCAGGGCTTTAAGGATGCGCTGAACGAGCTGCTGCCCGGTCAGGTAACGTTCGACTACCAGAACGCGGCTGAGGACATTACCACCTGCGCCACCATCGCCAACGCCTTCGCCGCCAAGGGCGTGGACCTCATCATGGCCAACGCCACCCCATCCCTTCAGGCTGCGGCGGCAGCCACCGCAGACATTCCCATTCTGGGCACCTCTGTCACCGAGTACGGCGTGGCCTTCAACATTGAAAACTTCTCCGGCACAGTGGGCGGAAACATCTCCGGCACCTCCGACCTGGCCCCTCTGGAGCAGCAGGCGGAGATGATTAAAGAGTGGTATCCTGACGCGAAGACGGTGGGCCTGCTCTACTGCTCCAACGAGGCCAACAGCCAGTATCAGGTGGACACGGTTCAGGGCTATCTGGAGGGCATGGGCTACACCTGCACTCAGTATCCCTTCGCTGACCCCAATGACATTTCCGCCGTATGTCAGACCGCTGCGGACAACAGCGATGTGCTGTATGTTCCCACGGACAACAGCGCCGCCGCCAAGGCCCCCAACATCAACAACATCTGTCAGGGCAACATTCCGGTGTTCTGCGGCGAGGAGGGCATCTGTGCCGGCTGCGGCGTAGCCACCCTGTCCATCAGTTACTATGACATCGGCTATAAGACCGGCGAAATGGCCGCTCAGATTCTGACCGGTCAGGCGGATATCTCCACCATGCCCATTGAATACGCGCCCGAGTTTGTCAAAAAGTACAATCCGTCCCTCTGTGAGGCCTTGGGCGTCACCCCGCCCGACGGCTACGTTGCGATTGAATAAGAGCTGTATTCACAACCATTGCACGGCATCTGAACTCGTCTTTTGCCGTCATGCTGCGCCAATTTTTCTTGGAATCCGCCAAGAATTCCGGCGAAAATGGTCTTGCCTGACAGCAAAATCCTTCGTCCATCTGCCATTCCCCGGTTATGAATACAGCTTCTAATTTCTAACAAAAAAAACCGCGGAAAAGGGGGCTTCTCTTTTCCGCGGTTTTGTGGCACGCTTACAGGCATGCTGCGCTTTTCATAAAACCGCAGCTTAAAGTTCTTTTTTGCTTCTTTTTTCTTTCAAGAAAAAAGAAGAGAAAAAACATTGGAGGCACTTGCTTATGATGGGATTCATCGGCGCGCTGCCGGGGGCTGTTTCCCAGGGCTTAATCTGGGGCATCATGGCCATCGGCGTATACATCACCTACAAAATTCTGGACTTGGCCGACCTGACGGTGGACGGCTCCTTCTGCACCGGCGGCGCCACCTTTGTGATGCTGTTCAGCGCGGGCGTCAACCTTTGGATTGCCCTGCTGGCCGCGCTGGCGGCGGGGCTGCTGGCCGGCCTGGTTACCGGCCTGCTCCACACCTTCTGTGGTATTCCCGCCATTCTGGCCGGCATCCTGACCCAACTGGGGCTGTGGTCGGTGAACCTGGCCATCATGGGCATGAAGGCCAATGTGGCCATCAACATCATCGACCAGACCAACCTGAACCGGCTGCTGGTTTCTCTGCGATTTGTTCAGGAGGTTTCCAACGGAAACCGTCCCTTCTACCAGCATCCAATCCTTGTGGTGGGCCTGTTCACTGTGGTCCTCATCTGTGTTCTGTACTGGTTCTTCGGCACGGAGCTGGGCGCGTCCCTCCGGGCCACCGGCGCCAACCAGAACATGGCCCGGGCCCAGGGCATCAACACAAACTTCAACAAGGTCCTGGGCCTGATGCTGTCCAACGGGCTGGTGGCCCTGTCCGGCGCTCTTCTGGCCCAGTACCAGAGCTTCGCTGACTCCAGCATGGGCAAGGGCGCCATCGTCATCGGACTGGCGGCGGTCATCATCGGCGAGGTGTTGTTCTCCAAGCTGTTCCACAACTTCGCGCTGAAGCTGCTGGCGGTATCCATCGGCTCCATTATCTACTATGTGGTCATCCAGGCGGTGGTCAGCCTGAGCGGCATCAACACCAACTATCTGAAACTGATTTCCGCCATCATCGTGGCCATCTTCCTGGCGGTCCCCTACTGGAAGAGCCACTACTTTTCCAAGCCTGTGAAAAAGGGAGGGGCCAAGCATGCTTGACATCAAAGAAATCTACAAAACCTTTAACGCCGGCACAGTGAATGAAAAGACAGCCTTAAACGGACTCTCCCTCCACCTGGACGAGGGCGAGTTTGTCACCGTCATCGGCGGCAACGGCGCGGGCAAGTCCACCATGCTCAACGCGGTAGCCGGGGTCTGGGCCGTGGACGAGGGAAAAATCTTCATTGACGGCGTGGATGTGACCGGTCTTTCCGAGTACCGCCGGGCCAAGTACATCGGGCGGGTCTTCCAGGACCCCATGATGGGCACGGCGGCCACCATGCAGATTGAGGAGAACCTGGCTCTGGCCATGCGCCGGGGCCGGATGCGGGGCCTGCGGACCGGCATCACCAAGGCGGAGCGGGAACGGTATCAGGAGATGCTGAAGATCCTGGACCTGGGTCTGGAGGACCGGCTGACCTCCAAGGTGGGGCTGCTGTCCGGCGGACAGCGGCAGGCGCTGACCCTGCTCATGGCCAGTCTGGTGAAGCCCAAGCTTCTGCTGCTGGACGAGCACACGGCGGCGCTGGACCCCAAGACGGCGGCCAAGGTGCTGGAGACCACGGAGAAGATTGTCCAGCGGGACCATCTGACCACCCTGATGATCACCCACAACATGCGGGACGCCATCGCCCATGGAAGCCGGCTCATCATGATGTACGACGGGAAGATCATTCTGGATATTGCGGGCGAAGAGAAGAAGAAGCTGACGGTGGAGCATCTGCTGGAGCAGTTCTCCAAGGCCAGCGGCAGCGAGTTCGCCAACGACCGGGCGCTGTTGACTTGATTTGTTCCTTTTCTTGAAAGAAAAGGAACCGAAAAGAACTTTAAACTGTGTTCTCATGCTGAATTTCCGGTAGAACCAGTTTAAAGTTCTTTTGCTTCTTTTCTTTCAAGAAAAGAAGAGAAAACGTGGTTGTTTTGCCCGTGATATGGTGCTATACTTTTTTGCATACAACTCGGCAAATCCGCATTTACAGAATGAACAATTTTTAAGGAGGAGCAATTTTATGATTCGTTGGCTACAGCAGGAAGATGGAGAAGGCCGTTTCAATAGCAAATTTTTCCGCAATGACAACAATGAGGATGAATTTATTGTTTACGCAAATAGCGATAGTCCTGATTTTATGGAATGTGCTGAAAAATGTGTTGACGCATTTAACAGCCTTTCTGAGTCTGTAATAAATGAAATTTGCCAAAAACTCATAAGCTGCGCTCAAGAGGGGAACGGCTTGGATGAAGAATTTGAATTGCCTACGCTTGATACCCCTCTTGATGTATTAAGCTATTGTTGGTTTATGGTATTATATGTGGATATGGGAAGCAAAGATGATGAAATAGCCTATGCTGTTGAAGGCGAAGGGGAGTGGGGAGAGAATATCGGCTTTTTCATTAAAAATAATAGTGTCGTTTATGTGGGTGCTGATTATTTGGATTACATGGAAAACGTACACTAAATTCCTATTTACCGAGGAACCTGTCAAATTGATCTATCGCCCAAAAGAACTCCAAGCGGCGCTTACAAGGAGATACAGCTATGCCGGAACACAAAATCGAACTATTATCCCCGGCGGGGGACATGGAACGCCTGCACATGGCCCTGGCCTACGGCGCGGACGCCGTCTATCTGGCGGGCACCGCCTTTGGCATGCGCTCTTTCGCGGGCAATTTCACCCCGGAGGAGCTGAAAACAGCGGTGGACCTGTGCCACCGCCAGGGCGTGCGGGTCCATGTCACCTGCAACACCATGCCCCGCAACGAAGAGGTTTCCCGCCTGCCCGAGTGGCTGGAATTCCTGGACAGCGCCGGAGTGGACGCGGTGATTCTGGCGGATGTGGGGGTGCTGTCCCTGGCCATTGCCCACGCGCCCCATGTGGAGCGGCACATCTCCACCCAGGCCAGCGTGGTCAGCTACCAGTCCGCCCGGGCCTGGCACGGCCTGGGGGCCCACCGGGTCATCCTGGCACGGGAGCTGTCCCTGGATGAGATCCGGGAAATCCGGGCCAAAACCCCTCGGGAGCTGGAGCTGGAAGCCTTCGTCCACGGGGCCATGTGCGTCAGCTATTCCGGCCGCTGCCTGCTGTCCAATTACATGACCGGGAAGGAGCGGGACTCCAACCGGGGGGCCTGCGCCCAGCCCTGCCGGTATCAGTACGCCCTGATGGAGGAGAAGCGGCCCGGCGAGTATTTTCCGGTGTTTGAGGATGAAACGGGAACCTATATCATGAACTCCCGTGACATGTGCATGATTGACCACGTGGGAGAGCTGATGGAGGCCGGTCTGAACTCCCTGAAAATCGAGGGCCGGGCCAAGTCCGCCTATTACGCGGCCATTGTCACCAACGCCTACCGCCGGGCCATTGACGCGGCCGCGGCAGGCCAGCCCCTGGACCCGGTTTGGCGGGAGGAGGTGGAGAAGGTCAGCCACCGGCACTACTCCACCGGCTTTTACTACGGCCAGCCCGGTCAGTTTTACGAGGATTCCCGCTATATCCGGGACTGGCAGGTGTGCGCCATTGTGGAGTCCTGCGACGGGGCCGGAAACGCGGTGCTCTCCCTGCGGAACAAGTTCCGCGCCGGAGACCGGGTGGAGCTCGTGGGCCCCAACGTGAGGCCGGCGGCCTTTGACGCGCCGCTCATGGAGGATGAGGAGGGCTTTTCGCTCACCGAGCCCCGAAAGCCTCAGATGCGGTTCCGGATGAAGCTTCCAGCCGCCGCGCCCCCCCTGTCCATCCTGCGGCGGGAGGTGCCGTTGACGCCCGTCTCCCCGTCATGAGCCCAGTGCCCCCCTTTCAGAGACGCGCCGCCCCCTGACACAGGAGATTCCTGTGTCAGGGGGCTTTTTCTGCCGATCGATTGTGCCCGCGGCGCTGCCCGGACATTTTACGCCTATAAATCCAGATTCCGGTACCGCTCCCCCACATTGTTCATGATAAAGTCAATCAAATGCTGAATACGGGGAGAACCGCTTCGGCTCTTGTGGCAGATCAGATACAGCTTGCGGTGAAGCCGGATGCCCTCCACCTGAAAGCTTTTACAGTTCCCGCTGTGGAATGCCTTGGGGTTGTGGTGAATCGCCACCCCCAGATCGTTGATGACCGCCCGTTCCAGGCTGGGGTAGTCCAGAAAGGTGCCCCGGATTACATAGTGAATCCCCTTGCGCTGGAGCTCCATAAACAGCTTATCGTACATAATGCGGCTGGGCTCCGCCACCACCAGTGGAATGCTGGCGAAGTCCTGCAATGTGATGACCGCGGGATTTTCCTGCAGGGACGGGTGAAGCCTGGTGTTGGAGCAGCACATGAACGACATTTCATTGCTCATCAGAAGGTATGTATCCAGGTCGCTCTGCTCAATCCGGCTGTCCGTGATGGCCAGATCCAGGTCAGCCGAACGCAGCAGGGAGATGATGCGGTCGTGGTCGTAGACGTGCATGGAAATATCGGTGTCATTCCCCTCGGCCAAATAGTCCGCCACCATGTCAACCATCATATAGGGCATGATGGTGCCGATTCGGACGTGGGGCTTGCCGTACTCAATCCGCATGCCGGTTTCCATGTGCTCGTAGTACTCCAGCAGCTGTTCCGCATATTTCAGCAGCTCCTTGCCCGGAGGCGTCAGGTAGAGCTTGTTGGAGTTGCGTTCAAACAGCCGGAGGTTGAAATGCGTCTCTAAGTCCCGAATGGACTGGCTGACCGCGGACTGACTGACAAAAAGCTTTGCGGCAGCGGCGGACATATTCATGTTTTCACAGACTGCGACAAAAATCTCCAGGTTTCGTATGGTCATCTGCGACTCCTCCCAAAACGGCCCGGCCCGGCGGCAGAACGCACCGGCCAGCGCTCCCATTTCTCAGGAACCACTTTCATCAGCGGTTCCCTCATTTTCCCACGCAGAAACGCTCGAAGATGCGGGAGGTCACATCCTCCCGGAGGGTGGTTCCAGTAATTTCACCCAGGGCTGTCATGGCCTCTTCCACGTCTGTGAGCACCGCGTCCGGCGTCATTCCCGCCGCCAGCGCGCCGCTTACCCGAAGGAGCGCGTCACGGGCCCGCTCCGCGGCCTGCGCCTGCCGGGCGTTGGTGAGCAGCTCGCCGTTTTCGGAAAGCCCGCCCAGCGGAAACAGCTCTGCCACCGCCGCTTCCAGCTCTGCCAGTCCCGCGCCGGTTTTGGCGCTCAGCTCCACCGTGGGCAGCGTCAAGCCGCAGCCGGAGTCCGGCGCTCCGGGCAAATCGCTCTTGGTCCGCACCCGGAGGACTTTCGCCCGGCCGTCTGCCTCCGCCAACAGGGCGGCGTCCTCCCCTGTCATGGGCGCGGAGGAGTCCTGAAGCACCAGAATCAGCTCCGCCCGCTCCAGCGCTTCCCGGCTCCGCTCCACGCCGATGCGTTCCACCGCGTCTTCCGTGTCCCGAAGTCCGGCGGTGTCGATGAGCCGCAAAAGCACCCCGCCCAGGGTGACAGTCTCTTCCAGGGTGTCCCTGGTGGTGCCGGGCACGTCAGTGACAATGGCCCGGTCATAGCCCAGCAGGGCGTTGAACAGGGTGGATTTTCCTGCGTTGGGCCGTCCGATCAGGGCGCAGGGAATCCCCTGGGTGAGCTGGTGGCCCCGCCGGAAGGTAGCCAGCAGCCGGTTCAGCTCCTCCGCCGCGCTGTCCGCCGTATGGGTGATTTCCTCCAGCTCAAAGGGGTCAATATCCTCGTCCGGGTAGTCCAGTACCACATGAAAATGGGCCATCAGGTCCACCAGTTTGTCATAAATGGCGAAAATTTTCCGGCTCATCGCGCCGGAGAGCTGCCCCGCCGCATTCCGGGCGGCGGCCTGGGTCTGGGCATCAATCAAATCGACGACCGCCTCCGCCTGAATCAGGTCCAGCTTGCCGTTGAGAAAGGCCCGGCGGGTGAACTCCCCCGGGCCCGCCTGCCGGACGCCCTGGGAGAACAGAGCGTCCAGCCCCGCCTGAAGCACAGCCGGGGAGCCGTGGCACTGGAGCTCTGCCGTATCCTCGCCGGTGTAGCTGCGGGGCGCCCTGGAATAGGTGGCCAGGCACTGGTCAATGACCCGGCCCTCCCGGTCGTGGAGCGTACCGTAAACCAGGGCCTGGGGCGGGCAGGAGGCCAGCGGCTTCCCGCTGGCCGGAGTGAAGACAGCGTTCAGGGCGTCGAAGGCGTCTTCGCCGGACAGGCGCAGGATCCCGATGGCGCCGCGGGCCGCGCCGGTGGCAATGGCGGCAATGGTGTCCATAAAAACCTCCTTCTTCTTTTCTTTTGAAAAAGAAACGAAGCAAAAGAAAACTTTAAACTGATTTTACCGAAAGATTTCCCTAAAAGCGCAGTTTAACGTTCTTTTCGGTTCCTTTTCTTTCAAGAAAAGGAGCAAGCGTCACTTTCCCTGCATGAGGGTGATGGCCTGGGGCATGTTCTGGACCTCCGCCACACAGGGGTCGCCGCCGAATTCGCCGTCCAGGGCCCAGGGCAGAGGGAAGGGGGAGGTGAACCGGACCCGCGCGGCGTGGAAGCCAATCACATTGCCGTCCGGCTTCTGCTGAAGCAGGGCGTTGGCAATGGTGTTCAGCTCTGCCAGCGTCCGGGGCAGCTTGACCAGCATCACCTCAAACAGCCCGTCGTCCAGCTTGACCACTTTGGGGTCCAGCCCCCTGAAGCCGCCCACGGATACGGTGTTGCTCACCATGCCATAGATGAACTCGTCCTCAATCACTCCGCCCTCGTACTCCACCCGCAGGGGGTAGGACTTGAGCGTCCCCAATTTGCTCACGCCGTTGAGCACATAGGCCAGATGCCCAAAGGCGTTTTTGAAGGTCTGGGGCGTGGCGTAGGACACATCGGTGAACGCGCCGAAGGCGGCCACATAGACAAAGGTCCGGTCGTTGAACCGGCCCATGTCGCAGGGCCGGGGCGTTCCGGATACGGCACATTCCGCCGCGGCCAGCATCCGGGCGGGGAGGTGCAGATTCTTGGAAAAATCGTTGGTGGTCCCTGCGGGCAGGTAGCCCAAAGCGGGCGGCGGATCCAGCTCCAGAAGACCGGTGACCACCTCGTTCAGCGTGCCGTCTCCGCCGCAGCAGACCACATGGTCGTAAAGCGGGGCCTCCTCCATGGCGGCCCGGGTGGCGTCCCTGGGCCCGGTGGTGGGGTGGAGCGTGACCTGATACCCGGCGGCGGCAAACCGCGCCGCCACCTCGCCCAGGCGGCGGACAATGGCCCCCTTTCCGGCGTGGGGGTTGTAGATGAACAAAAGCTTCTTCATTCTGACTCACCTTCGCTGAATTGATTTGGACATTTTTTAGAATATTATAAAGAACCTTTGGGAAAATGCAAGCATCAATTTGTGAACATCGGGAAAAAAGCGGGAGAATCGCAAAAAAACGGGGAATCAACATCAAATGCACTTGCGGATGATTTAGCGGATTGCTATAATGAAGGGAAACTAAGCTGCGGAAGCGGCTGTATCGTTAGGAGGTATTCTTATGCAGGAAATCAAAGTAGAGCTGGCCAAAACGCGGAAGGACAAGCCCGCGGACGCTGTGCTGGGCTTTGGAAAATATTTTACGGACCACATGTTCCTGATGAATTACGGTCTGGAACAGGGCTGGCACAGCCCCCGCATTGTGCCCTACGGCCCCTTTGAGCTGGACCCCTCCTCCATGGTGCTCCATTACGCCCAGGAGATCTTTGAGGGCATGAAGGCCTACCGGACCCCTGGCGGCAGCATCCAGCTCTTCCGTCCGGAGGAGAACGCCCGCCGGATGAACTCTTCCTGTGAGCGGATGTGTATTCCCAAGCTGGACGAGGATCTGTTTGTGGAGGCGGTCCGGAAGCTGGCGGAGCTCGAGGCGGACTGGGTGCCCCGCAGCGAGGGCACGTCTCTGTATATCCGGCCCTTCATCATCGCCACAGACGCCAGCCTGGGGGTTCACGCCTCCCACACCTACCTGTTTTCCATTATCTGCTCTCCGGTGGGCTCTTATTACGCCGAAGGCATCAACCCGGTAAAAATTTTTGTGGAGAGCGAGGATGTCCGGGCAGTTCGGGGCGGCACAGGCTTTACCAAGTGCGGCGGCAACTACGCCGGTTCTATCCGGGCCGGTGAGCGGGCCGAGAGGCAGGGCTATTCGCAGGTGCTGTGGCTGGACGGCGTGGAGCGGAAGTATATTGAAGAGGTCGGCTCCATGAACGTCATGTTCAAGGTGGCGGGCAAGGTCGTCACCCCGGCTCTGACGGGCTCCGTGCTGCCGGGCATCACCCGGAAGTCCTGCATTGAGCTGATGCGCTCCTGGGGCCTGGAGGTGGAGGAGCGGCTGATTACCGCTCAGGAGCTTTTTGACGCCATGGAGAACGGAACTCTGGAGGAGGCTTGGGGCACCGGCACTGCCGCAGTCATCTCCCCCATCGGTGAAATGGGCTGGGAGGACAAGAAACGCGTCATCAACGGGGGCAAAATCGGCCCTGTGTCCCAGCGGCTGTATGACGAGCTGACCGGCATCCAGTGGGGCCGGATTGGGGATCCCTTCGGCTGGACGGTGAAGGTGAAGTAGCGCCGAAATCAATCGCGCAGGATTTGGAACATTCTTCACAGGGGCTGGGTGTCCCAAAAGCCGCAGGGCACTCCACGCAGGGCCGGATGACCGCATTGGGCTCTAGCACCACGCTCACAGACAAAAAGAAAGAAGGTGGCATTATGCCTCTGACGGAAAAAAACCATACTGTGCCCTATGGAAGGATCCACTACTGGGTCAGCGGCCCCCGGAAGGCCCGGCCCTGGCTGGTCTTTCTGCCCGGCCTCACAGCGGACCATCGCCTCTTCGACCAACAAATCGCAGGGCTGGAGGAGGAATTCAACTGCTTTGTCTGGGATGCGCCGGGACATGGCGCGTCCCGGCCCTTCCAGCTCCGGTTTTCTCTGGACGATAAAGCCCGGTATCTCCACGATATCCTGGAAGACGAGGGCATCACCCATCCAATTTTGATTGGCCAGTCCATGGGCGGCTATCTCTCCCAGGTCTATCTGGAGCTGTATCCCGAGGGGGCGGGCGGCTTCCTCTCCATCGATTCCTGCCCCCTGAAGCGGGAATACTACACCGGCTGGGAGCTGGCCCTGCTCAAGCACACCAAGGGGATGTACCTGAGCATTCCCTGGAAGCTGCTCGTCAAGTGGGGCTCTGCCGGTACCTCGGAATCGGAGTACGGGCATCAGCTTATGCGCCGGATGATGGAACAGTATGACAAAGCGGAGTACTGCGCCCTGGCGGACCACGGCTACCGTATTGTGGCGGAGGCGGTGGAAACGAACCGGCGCTATGACATTCCCTGCCCGGTCTGGCTGCTGTGCGGTGAAAAGGACCAGGCCGGTTCCGCCCAGCGGTATAACCGGGAGTGGCAGAAGCGGGAGGACCGGAAGCTGATCTGGCTGCCGGGCGCGGGACACAATTCCAACACGGACGTACCGGAAAAGGTCAACGAGATCATCCGGGCCTTTGCGAGGGCCCGTTGGGAGTAATCCGTTGGCGGCGGGGAAAAGGATCCAGGAAGGGCTTGCATTTTCCGGCAGGTCTGCTATAGTAGAGAAAGGGACAAGTATTCAGCGTCCTGAACGGAATTTAAAAAAGGAGGACGATTCCCATGGGCAAGATGGACGGAAAGGCTGTTATCATCACAGGCGGCGGCAAGGGCGGCGGAATTGGCTACGGCATTTCCACGGCGTTCGCCAAGGAGGGCGCCAATCTGGTCATCACGGGCCGGAACACGGCCAAGATGGAGAGCGCCAAGGAAGAGCTGGAGCGCCTGTATGGCGTGAAGGTGCTGTGGGTCCAGGCGGACGGCGGCGACGAGGAGCAGGTCAAGCACGTCATTGATGAAACAGTCAAGGCTTACGGCCGCATTGACGCGGTGATCAACAACGCTCAGAACTCCGCCTCCGGCGTAATGCTGGTGGATCACACCAAGGAAGACTTTGACAAGGCCATTTATTCCGGTCTGTACGCAGTGTTCTTCTATATGAAGCACGCCTATCCCTATCTGAAGGAGACCAAGGGCTCTGTGGTCAACTTCGCCTCTGGCGCGGGTCTGTTTGGCCGGACGGCCCAGTCCTCCTACGCAGCGGCGAAGGAAGGTATCCGCGGGCTGACCCGTGTGGCGGCCACTGAGTGGGGCCCGGACGGCATCAACTGCAACATCATCTGTCCGCTGGTCATGACGGATCAGCTGGCCAAGTGGAAGGAAGCCTATCCGGACGCTTACAACAAGACGATCCAGGGCATCCCTGCCGGCCGGTTCGGCGATCCTGAGAAGGACATCGGCCGCACCTGTGTCTTCCTGTGCAGCGAGGACGCCAAGTATATCTCCGGCGAAACCATCACCATGCAGGGCGGCAGCGGCCTGCGCCCCTAACCTACTTTTCTTGAAAGAAAAGTAGGCAAAAGAACTTCAGGCTGGCGGACTGCGGGGGTTCCTTTGGAGGGTCTCTGCCCGGCAGGGGCTTAGAGCTCCCTTTGAGGGCTTGCGATGGGCGCCTCAGAATCAGATGGTTGAGATTTGTGGATATGATCTTCCGCGAGTCTGGCTAAGACAGCAAAAAACATCCGCTTTGGCGATTGGCCGAAGCGGATGTTTTGTATGAAGCTCTTTTTTCAGCTATTGGGAAGCAAAACACAATTTAAAGTTCTTTTTAGTTCTTTTCCGGCTTCGCCCGGACGGATTCCACTAAAACGTTTGCTTCGCAAAAGCAAGTGCCGTTCCGTCTTTCCAGAAAAAGAACCGAAAACTCAGGCGATGGCGGAGAAGGGTTGACGCTGCTGCTGGCTTTGCTGGTCAGGTGCGGGCTGCTCGTTGTTGGATGCTGTGACCGTGCGGGTGGTTCCGCCGGAAATGTAGGCCTTGCCGCACTCCGGACAGATGTTTGTGTGAAGCGTCACATTCTGGCTGACCACCTTGCGGTCCTCCCGCTGAGCCTTGGCCTGCTCCCGAACCACATGCTCCATTTCATGGCCCCGAACTGCGGAAGCCACCTGAGCCGGGTCAATCCGGGTGGGCGTCTGGAAGGATACACCCATGTCATCGGAGCCATCCTGATACTTCCGCTCCTCGCAGGTCTGGCACTTTCCTTCCTCAGCGGCCTTCTGAGCGCCCTCTACGCCGCCTTGAACAGCGTTCTCCCCCTCCTGAGCCGCGTTCTGAGCGGCCTGCGGCCCTGCCATGGGTCCGTCATAGCGAATCCGCATCCGCACCGCCATTTCCACCGGGTCCACGCCCTCCCGAATGGGGATGACCGGCTTTCCTCCGCCGGCCTTTACACTGGTAACGGGATTGACCGGCTGAACCGGCTGGTTGGGGTCTGCCGCCCGCTGGGCGGTCCAGACTGCCGTTGCCTGACTGGGCTGTCTGGCGGCCTGGGGAGACTGAGCGGCTTCCGCCGCCCTGGAAGCACCAGGGAGGGGATTTCGATTCATGGAAACTGGGCTCACCTGGTAAACCGGTCTCGCGCCGGTGATACCGTTGATTGCTCCAATCATGACACTCACCTCTGCTAATGTTCTGATTGGCCGCTGCCACAGCGCGGCCCTCCTTGTTCTCTATTATAGCAGATTTTTCTCAAATAGCAAGCGCGGGCTCAGGCGCTGCCGGAATCCATTTTGTTCGAGGCGGCCCGAACTGCATATGCCAATTACCAATTATAAACAAAAAAAATCAGCATTGAATCCCTCCATCACAGGCTGTATAATAAAAGGGGACTTTTAGAGCCTATCCACAAATGAGGGGTGAGCAGACCGGGCCGCCAGTTTTTTGTGGAACAAGCCATTTTCCCGCAAAAATTTTGACGGAGTTCAAGGGGGAACTGGCGCTCAGCCGCGAAAAAGATGCAAACAGGATGTGTGTGTCCTAATTTGCGGATATGCTCTTGACTTCAAAAGCCCATAAGAAAAATCCACAGATTGGAATACAGAAAGGAATTCCTTCATGGACGCACTGATTTTTGATGTAGACGGCACCCTTTGGGACTCCCGTATCCCGGTAGGGGAAGCCTGGAACGCAGTCATCGAGCAGGAGACCGGCGCACCGGTGGATCTCTCCCCGGCCCGCCTCTCCAGCTTATTCGGCAAAACCGTGCGGGAGATCACGGATGAGGTGCTTCCCCATCTGACGCGGGAGCGGCGGGACGCGGTGGCCTTGGCCTGCTTCGACTATGAAAACAAGTATCTGGAGGAGCATCCCGGCACTCTTTATCCCGGCGTCGCGGAGACCCTTGCCATTCTGGCTCAGCGTTGGCCCCTCTATGTGGTCTCCAACTGTCAGAGCGGCTACATAGACGTGTTCCTCCGTTCCACCGGTCTGACCCCCTGTATTCGGGGACATCTGTGCCATGGCGACACCGGCCGGAGCAAAGGGGAGACGCTGCGTATGCTGATGAAGCGGGAGGGGCTGTCAAGCCCGGTCTACGTGGGCGACACCCAGGGGGACGCCCACGCCTGCGCCCAAGCCGGAATTCCCATGGTTTGGGCCAGCTACGGCTTCGGAAAAGTGAAGGGGCCCTGGCGGATGATTTCCGCCTTTGACCAGCTGACGGAGTTGCTGCACGAGCTTTGAGGTTTTCGGGCGGGCGCGTCTTAGAGCTTATCCACAAATGAGGGGTGATCAGACTGGGCCGCCGGATTTTTGGTGGAGCAAGCCATTTTCCCGCAGAAATCCTGAGAGCCTGTTTAAAATCTCCAGGTGCGCCGGATAGGCCGGGATTTTTTCGCCCGGCAAGGAAAAAAGCGCAGGAATACTGGATGTATTCCGAGCATTTTTAACGCGGCTGGACGGGAAAAGACCGGTTCAGACGGTGTGCC
>JAAWCD010000070.1 GCA_022793095.1 Oscillospiraceae bacterium
GTCCGGTTCCACTCCATCATCTGGCCCGCCATTCTGATGGCCCTGGACCTGCCTCTGCCCAAGAAAGTCTTCGGCCACGGCTGGCTGCTGCTGGACGGCGGCAAGATGTCCAAGTCCAAGGGCAATGTGGTGGACCCCTACCTGCTGGCGGAGCGCTACGGCGTGGACGCCCTGCGGTACTTCCTGCTGCGGGAATTCCCCTTCGGCTCCGACGGAAATTTCTCCAACGAGGCCCTCATCAACCGCATCAACGTGGACCTGGCCAACGACCTGGGCAACCTGCTCAGCCGGACCACCGCCATGGTGGGCAAGTACTTCGGCGGCGCCCTGCCAGAGGACCGCCGGGCCCAAGAGGACCTGGACGGCGAGCTGACAGGCATGGTGTCCGGCCTGCGGGCCCGGTACGAGGCGAAAATGGATCAGTATGCCTTCCAGGACGCCCTGATTGAGGTGCTGAAGACGGTGGCGCGGGCCAACAAATATATTGACGAGACCGCTCCCTGGGTGCTGGCCAAGGACGAGGCGGACCGGCCCCGGCTGGCCAGTGTCATGTACAACCTGCTGGAGAGCCTGCGGATCTGCGGCGTGCTGCTTCAGCCCTTTATGCCCGGCTCCATGGTCAAGCTCTTTGAGCAGATCGGCGCGGATGAGTCCTGCCGCACCTGGGAGAGCGCGGAAACCTTCGGCCGGCTCCCGGCCAATGTGTCTGTGGTCAAGGGGGAGAATCTGTTTCCCCGCATTGACCTGGAAAAGGAGCTGGCCGAGCTGGAACAGGCGCTGGAGGAGGCAAAGAAAGCCGCCCTGCCCGCCATTGAGCTGGAGCCTTACACGGAGGAGCCGGTGGACTTTGACACCTTCTGCAAGAGCGACTTCCGGGCGGTGAAGGTGAAGGACTGCCAGCCGGTGAAGAAGAGCAATAAGCTCCTGCGGTTCATCTTGGATGACGGGTCCGGCACGGACCGGCAGATCCTGTCCGGCATCGCCATGTATTATAAGCCGGAGGAGCTCATTGGGAAGACTCTGATCGCCATTGTCAACCTGCCGCCCCGGAAGATGATGGGGCTGGATTCCTGCGGCATGCTGATTTCTGCCGTTCACACGGAGCGGGGGGAGGAAAAGCTCCACCTTCTCATGGTGGACGGCGCCATTCCCGCTGGCGCAAAGCTGTGCTGAAATATCGTCCGATTTTGCCGGGCCGCGGATGCGGCCCGGTTTTTTCTCTTCTTTTTCTTGAAAGAAAAAGAAGCAAAAAGAACTTCCAATTCTTTCTTCATAAGACAACGCGATTTCAGGTCTTTGGGTGCTGCACCTATATATGTAAATGATTCCTCCGCTGGTGTCAATCCCCTGACTTTTCCACATAAAAAACATTAAAATGCCATATTTGCACAATCTGGAAGGTGCTCAATTGTGCAATTGTGTGAAAACCTCAAAAACGACAGATAAGCATCCGATTCATTTGGTTAAAATGACTTGACAATGCAAAAATAAAAGATTATATTGAGACTGTACATTTCTGTGCGATTCCACTGAGGAGGAACAACATCTATGAAAAAATCCCGTAAATTCCTGGCACTTCTCTTGTCTCTGGCCCTGTCCCTGGGCGTCTCCGTCAGCGCATTTGCCGCAGGCGGACCCGATGGAATGCCCGGCGGCGATATGCCCGGTGGTCCTGGCGGACCTGGTGGTCCCGGCGGCCCCGGCGGCGAGACCGTTGACAAGGGCGCTGTGGTCCTGGAGCAGTTTGCCGACGCCGCGGCCATCACCAACAAGGACGACGTGTCCATGCTGATGGCCCTTGGCATTGTGGGCGGTACTAAGATCAACGACGATTATGTGTTCAGCGCCTCCCGCACCCTGACCGGCGCGGAGGCCGCCAAGATGGTGGCTCTGGCCGCCACCTTGGACGGCAAGGTGCCCGCCGCCGAGGGCGCGCTTCCCGAGGGCACCCCTGACTGGGCCAAGGATTATGTGGCCTATGTGCTCGGCAGCGGCATCGGCAGCCTGGACCCCGCCGGCACCGTGACTGCCGCCGAGCTGGGCCAGATGATGAAGGCCGCTGTGGACAACGACGGCGGAGCCGCCGGCGAAGAGGCCGTCACCCGTGACGAAGCCGCCAGAATCATTGCCGCCGCTCTGAGAGACAGCGGCGATGTGCTCTATGTCAAGGAGACATCCACCGGCGCCGTGACCCTGACCGAGGGTCAGATGGTCACCGCTCCCGCCGGCAAGACGGTCACCCTGACTGTGGACGGTGTGGAAAAGGCGCTGACGCCCGGTACTTATGAGAACGCCACGCTGACCGTCACCGATGTGCTGACCCAGGAGGCTCTGGGCAGCTGGAACGCGCTGACCGGTCTGGAATACCGCGCCGCGATCCGGGTCAAGGACGGCAAGGTGGATGCCGGCAACTCCGTTCTGGCCGGCCTGGGCACCGACACCGGCGCTGAGGGCATGGAGCTGACCTCCGGTTCCGCCGGCTTCAGCGCGGTCATCGTGGAGGACAGCGATTACACCATCAAGGGCGCCAACATCAACCTGGACTCCAACAGCGACGGCCATGGCGTCAACGACTTCGCCGGTCTGGGCGCGGGCGTTGCCGTGTACGGCGACTCCAAGGTGATTATTGAGGATTCCACCATTGCCACCAAGGGCGTAGCCAAGGCCGCGACCTTCGCTGACAGCGGCTCTGACCTCATCGTCCGCAACTCCACCCTGAGCTGTGCTGGCGGCGACATTTACTCCGAGTACAAGTCCACCGCAAACCAGTCTCTGATGATCAATCCGCCTTGGGTGCTGGGCATCTCCGGCTCTGCCCGGACCACCAACGTTATGGGCGAGTACACCACCGGCACCTACGTCAACACCAAGATCAACGCTGCTGACTGGGGCGCGGTCTCCATCGACACCGGCAATTACATGCACCTGACCCTCATCAACAGCGACGTTAAGGTGGACGGCTCCGGCTATGGCGCTTATGCCATCGGCGGCGGCACCATCGAGGACTACTACGGCACCAGCTTTGATGTGGACACCTACGCCATCATCATGACCGGCGCGACCGCCAATCTGAGCTCCGTCAAGAAGGACCAGCAGATCGAGGTCAAGAAGCTGGTGGCTGACGACGACGAGAACAACCGCAGCGCCTCCACCGCCACCGGCGAGACGGTCACCACCGAGACCGCCACCGCTGACGCCAACTCCGTGGTCAACTCCAAGAACTTCGGCTTCATGTGCCACCACAACGGCCCCACCGGCTGGAACGTGCTCAACATCAACGAGGGCACCGAGCTGAACACCGGCCACGCTACCTTCCTGGTCAAAAAGGTCAACGCCGACATCAACATCGACGGCGCGAAGGTGAACCCCGCTGACGGCGTTATCCTTCAGATGATCGACAACGACGACGACATGGTGGGCGCGTACATGGATGAAGAGTTCGGCATGCCCACCTTCAACATGAGCTTCTCCGAGCCCGACGGCTGGTCCTCCACCTGGGGCGTGGAGTACAAGGACTCCGGCTGGCAGACCGAGTTCAGCGCCAAGAACACCGCGCTGAAGGGCAACCTCTACAACGGCACCGGCTACACCGCCAACGGCGGTCAGACTCTGAACGTCATCCTGGGTGAGGGCGCTTCCCTGGAGGGCGCCATCTCCGCCACCGAGATTCAGCACGGCTTCAGCCTGGAGGAGCTGAACAAGTCCTTCACCTACCGTGAGGAGTCCGGCTATGACCAGGCCACTGCCGCCGCCGCGGCCAGCAAGCTGGGCCATGTGATCAACCAGAACTACAGCAACGGTGTGAACGTGGTCAACGTCACCCTGGAGGCCGGTTCCACCTGGACCGTCACCGAGGAGGGCGTCATCAACTCCCTGACCATTGCCGAGGGCGCCACCTTCAACGGCACTCAGACCCAGAACGAGGACGGCACCATCACCGTTTCCCCCAAGGCTGAATAAGCATCCCATTTTCCGACGCCATTTTATAGCGCAAAAGGGAGCCGCCCCGCGGCGGCTCCCTTTACCTTTGGCGGAGGCCTGAAGCACAACAGTTCCCCAGTTCAGGCCTTGTTTGAAAAATGTCAACATGCCCAAGCAGCGGACCTTTTTCCGCCTGGGCGGCACAATTTTTTCTTGAAATCCGACAGGATTCCTGCGAAAAAATTGTTTGCCAGACGAAAAAATTCCTCGCTGTTGGGCACATTGCCATTTATCAAACAAGACCTAAAGTTCTTTTTGCTTCTTTTTCTTTCAAGAAAAAGAAGAGAAATAAAAAAGAGGAATGATAACAAGGAGGGACAACCATGAAGCATCAGAGGAAATTTCTGGCAATGCTCCTGACCCTGGCCATGACGCTGGGTGTCTCCGTAGGAGCCTTTGCCGCAGGAGGACCCGGCGGTCCGGGCGGCCCCGGTGGTCCGGGCGGCGGTCCCGCAGTGGACTACGGCGCGACCCATCTGGACGCGCTGGCCGACAAGGACGAGGTGTCCAACAAGGACGAGGTATCCATGCTCATGAGTCTGGGCCTCATCAACGGCTCCAAGAGCGGTGAGGTTTACCTGTTCAACGCCTCCGCCAACCTGAAGCGGGCGGAAGCCGCCAAGATGCTGGCCCAGGCCGCTGTTCTGGGTCAGAAGGAGAACACCGGCGTCCAGGTGGCGCCCAAGGGCACCGCCACCTTCGAGGACGTGGCTGACCACTGGGCCAAGGATTACATCGCCTACTGTGTGGACAACGGCATCATGAGCGGCGAGAACGGCAAGTTCGACCCCGCCGGCACGGTCAGCACCGCTGACTTGGGCGCTATGCTCCAGGCGGCTCTGGGCAATAACGGCGGCGCGGAGGGCTCCGGCGCGGTCACCCGTGACAGCGCCGCCAAGTACATCGCCGGCGCCCTCACCGGCTCCGGCAAGGTTCAGTACGTCACCGAAAATCAGGAAGGCACTGTGACCATCTCCGGCATCGTCGCGGCCCCCGCGGGCAAGCTGGCCACCCTGATTGTGGACGGCGTGGAAACCGGCATCGCGGACGGCACCTATGAGAACGCCAAGCTGGTGCTTACCGACGTGCTCACCACCGGGCAATACGGCCAGATCGGCTCCTTCGGCGGCGGCGACAAGCCCGAGGACTACCTGTTCCGGACCGGCGCTTACATCACCGGGGACGGCCTTCAGGAGAGCAAGTCCGTCAAGGACGCCCTGACCGGCGCGGCCTTCACCGAGGACGGCGTTTCCGGCATCAATATGAAGTCCACCAGCGACAACTTCAACTCCATCATTGTGGACGGCGGCAAGACCTTCACCGTCAAGGATTCCGTGTTCAACATCGAGTCCGGCAGCGACGGCTCCGCGGTCAATGACTTCTCCGGCTACGGCGCGGTCATCGGCGCATACAACGGGGCCAGGGTCTTCCTGGACAACGTGGAGATCAACACCTCCGGCGTGGCCCGCCTCGCCTCCTTCACCGACGAGAATTCGGCCACGGTCTTCGAGAACTCCAAGATCAAGGTCATGGGCGGCACCCTGTACGAGGGCTACAAGAACTCCGCCAACCAGGCCACCATGGTGGCGCCTCCCTGGGTGCTGGGCATCACGGGCAACGCCCGGGGCACCAACCTGGAGGGCAACTGCTCCACCACCGCTGTCATCGGCTCCGACATGAAGGCCAACCAGTGGGGCGTGATCTCCACCGACGCCGGTCAGGATATGCAGCTGTTCATCGTGGACTCTGACCTGACCCTGCTGGGCGAGGGCCAGACCGGCGATCCGTTCAGCACCAATTACGGCTCCGGCTACGGCACCTACGCCATCGGCTCCGCTCAGGAATACTTCTACGGCACCAACTTCAACGTGGGCACCTACGCCACCATCATCACCGGCGGCTATGTCCACTGCGCCTCCTCCAAGGACGTGCCCGATATCTACCCCCTGAGCACCGAGGTGGAGCAGCATCAGTTTGCCGGTCTGGAGGGCGCTCAGGCAGCGGCCACTGGCTTTGACACCGCTAACCCCATCAAGACCGGCATTGAGGGACAGGGCCGGATCACCACCGTCAATTCTGACGCGTTCGGCTTCATGTCCCACGGCAAGGCAGTCATCGACATCACCGACGGCACTGTCATCAACACCAACAACGCTGTGTTTGTCCAGCGCGTGGGCGACGCCCTCATCAACGTGGACGGACAGTCTCAGCTGAACGTCAAGGATGGCATCATCCTCCAGGTCATGGACAACGACGACTCCCTGGTCGGCATGGGCGACATGTCCACCATGTCCTTTAACACCGTCTTTAAAGAAGACGCTGGCTGGCATGGGGGCAATGCCGCTGAGGCCGTGGCCGGAACCGCTCCCGTGGTGTTCAGCGCTGCCGACGTAACTCTGACCGGCAACCTGTACAATGGCTCTGGCAACTACAACCTGCCCGCAGGTCCCGGCGGCAGCGGTGGCTTTACCGGCATTCCCATGGAAGTCAATCTGGGTCAGGACGCGGTGCTCAACGGCGCCATCTCCTCTACCGCTGTCATGCACATTGACGAGAATGGCGAGCAGATCACCGAGTTCACCATTGACCAGTACTACTATCTCTGCCACCTGGCCCATAAGAACCACTTCAACGGTGTCAACACCTCCAAGGTCACTCTGACCGGCAACGCGGTGTGGAACGTCACCGGCGAGTCCCTGATTCAGGAGCTGACTGTGGGCGAGGGCTGCGCGGTCAACGGCGATGTGTACGTGGACGGCGAAAAGGTCGAGGTTGAGGCCGGCAAGACCTACACCGGCACCATCGTGGTCACCGTCGCCGGCGAGGCTCCCACAGTTGAGGCTCCTGCCATTCCCGAGGGCGGCTTCGGTCCCGATGTGGAGCTGGACGAGAACGGCCTCCCCAAGCCTCCGGTGGATGAGAATGGAAATCCCCTGCCTCCTCCGGACGGCGCGCTTGGCGGCGGCCCGGCGGCTGGCGAAGGCGGCGAGGAGAAGCCTGACGCTCCTCAGCAGTAAATCTCTATGTCATCCGGGGGCCTGCCTCTGACAGGCCCCCGGAAACTCAGTTCAAAGTTCTTTTGCTTCTGGTTTGTCGTTGACAAGGTCAACGGCAAACCAGCGGATTTCGGCTTTGCCGAAATCCGTCGCCTGCGGGCGGGCGATTGCACGCGAAAGCGGGGGCGTTGCCCCCCTTTCACACTATCCCCCCACTCAAAAGCATTTAGAAGCTGTATTCACAACCGTTGAATGGCGTCTGAGCTTGTCTTTCGCCACCATACGGCGCCAATTTCCCTTGGAATCCACCAAGGATTCCGGCGAAAAATTGTCTTGTCTGGCAGTGAAATCCTGTGCTCAGCCGCCATCCCCCGGTTATGAATACAGCTTCTTAAATCTTGATATTCTACAGGAAAACAGCTTAACGTTCTTTTGCTTCTTTTCTTTCAAGAAAAGAAGAGAAAAAATGAAAAAAGGATGTTGCATCAATGAAACACAGCAGAAAAATCATTGCTCTCCTGCTCTCCCTGGCGCTGACTCTGGGCCTGAGTGTCTCCGCTTTCGCCGCTCCCGGTCCCGAAGGGGAAGGCGGTCCGGGTGGTCCCGGCGGTCCGGGCGGACCCATGATGATGGTGGAGACCGGCGCGACGGTGCTGGCTGACTTCGCTGACCAGAACGAAATCGGCAATCCCGACGCGGTGGAGCTGCTCATGGCCCTGGGCGTTGTGGGCGGCACCAAGGTGGGCGAGGACTACCTCTTCAACGCCAACCGGAGCGTGACCCGGGCCGAAGCGGCCAAGATGCTGGCTCTGGCCTCCACCCTGGGCGAGGATGTGAAGGGCGAGGCCGTCTTTGAGGACGTGCCTGAGGACCACTGGGCCAAGGATTACGTGGCCTACTGCGCGGACAAGGGCGTGCTCACCGGCGGCACCGGCTCCTTCAACCCCAACGGCACGATCACCGGGGAAGACCTGGCCGCGGCGCTGAACACCCTGCTGGGCAGCGAGACTTCCGGCCAGTCCGCTGAGGCCACCCGCGACGCTGCCGCCACTCTGATTGCCGATGCGCTGAAGAGCTCCGGCAAGGTGACCTATGTCACCGAGAGCCAGAAAACCGGCAGCCTGGACATCAAGGGCAAGCTGGTGGCTCCCGCCGGAAAGACCGCCACTTTGACCGTGGACGGCGTGGAGACCCGGCCCAGCGAGGGCACCTACACCGGCGACGTGGTCCTCACCGTGGCTAACCAGGTCACCGCGGAAAACATGGGCATGACCTCCATCCTCCGGATAGGCGCTTACATCAACGACGGCAAGATTGACGAAGCCTCTTCCGTCCTTTCCGCCATTCAGGGCACCATCACCGACACTGAGGCCGACGGCATCGTCATCAACTCTCAGAATGACGAATTCTCCGGTATTCTGGTGGACGGCAACTCTACCTACACCGTCCGCAACGCCAAGATCACCCTGAACGGCCACGGCAAGGATGACTTTGCCGGCACCTCCGCCGGTCTGGGCGTCCGGGGCGACGCCACTCTGGTGGTGGAGGACTCGGAACTCGACGTCACCGGGGCCATCCGCACCGCCATCTGGGCTGGCGGCAACGCCAACCTGCTGGTGAAGAACACCAAGGTCGTGGGCCATGACGGTGACGACCTGAACTTCAAGTTCTCCATGATGAACGAGGTGCCCTGGGTCCTGGGCCTGAAGGGCAACCTGCGCTCCACCGGCCTGCTGGGCACCGCCAAGGCCACCTATCTCAACAGCACCATTGAGGCGGAGAACTGGGGCGCCCTGTCCACGGACAGCAACGGCGTGGGCGCGACTCTGACCGTCATCAACTCCACCGGCGCGGTCACCGGCGAGTCCGGCTATGCCTCCTATGCGGACCAGCAGGTTCAGAACTTCTACTATGGCAGCACCCTGAAGGCCCCTGACATGGGCCTCATCGTGGCCGCCGGACAGTGCGGCGCGGTCTTTGCCGCCGCCACCGAGGAGAACGTGGGCGCGGAGCTCTTCGCTCAGATTCCCGAGGACCGTCAGGGCGCGGTTTCCCGCGTGGAGTCCGGCAGCTTCGGCGTGATGTGGCACAAGAACCAGAACGGCGTGGTTTCCGTGAAGGAAGGCACTGTGTTCGACGTGGGCGAGACGGCTTTCCTCATTAAGAGCGACGTGGCCCAGACCGCCTATCCCGTGCTGGAAGTGGATAACTCCGAAATCAAGTCCGGCACCGGCGTGATTCTCCATCTGATGGAGGCGGATGACGCCGGCATGGGCGGCGGCGCGCCCGGTTCCCCCGACATGTGGGCCAAGGAGTACAAGGTTCCCGAGGACACCACTCCTGTGAAGGACGGCAGCGATCCCACCGTGGTGGGCGAGACCACGGTGAAGGCCAAGTTCTCCAACATGGACGTGAACGGCGACATCTACAACAGCCGCTTCACCGCTGGCCAGAACCTGGCGGTCACCTTTGAGGCGGCCAACGTCACCGGCGTGATCTCCGCCGGCACTCAGGCCCACCGTGACGCGGAGCCCGGCTCTGTCATCACCAAGGAAGAGTACAACAAGATCGGCCATGTGGTGGTCACCCCCGCCGAGGCAGCCTGCAACGGCGTGATTGTCTCCCTGGACGGCGCTTCCACCTGGACCGTCACCGGCACTTCCTATCTGACCAGCCTGACTCTGGCCGACGGCGCGAAGCTTCAGGGCGCGGACGGCAAGAAGGTCACCATGACCGTGGACGGCGTGGAGACGCCCACCGCCGCCGGCACCTACACTGGCACCGTCGTCATCACCGTGGCGTAAGGACGCGGCTGTTCCTACTTTTCTTTTGAAAAAGAAAAGTAGCAAAAGAAAACTTCAAACGGCTATGCCTTGAGCTTTCTCAAGGCATGGGGAAAGCGGGAACGGTCATCTGACCGTTCCCGCTTCAGCTTGTCGAAAAAGCAGGAATTTAAAATAGGGTGTCAAAACTGTCAGGGCTTTGAGTGGGGGGATAGTGTGAAAGGGGGGCGAAGCCCCCGCTTTCGCGTACAGTCACCCGCCCGCAGGCGACTGATTTCGTCAGAATGACGAAATCAGCTTCAGGCTGTCGAATTTTTCGACAGCCTGAAGCGGGAACGGTCATTTGACCGTTCCCGCTTTTCGACGTGCCTTCTTTTGTGCGTGTTTGCTTCGTTTATCCGGCTCCGGCTTGGAGATGCTCGTAATTTCTACAATATACCTCGACCTTTTGAGATAGTAAAAGGAAACCGGGCCGGAGCACACATCCTGTATCAGCGTACTGTTATCGTATCGCTTTTTCATTGGCGGGAGACAAAGAAAGAATTGCTGTGGCGGGTTTGCTCCCTGTTCAATCAGCTTCCAATTCCAGCCTCTTTCCAGCGGGGCCCCGATGATTGGCCCGCCGGAAAAGACTTCTCCATCAAAACCAACTGTCGCCTTTTGAATCAGGTCAAGCCAGTAGTTTCGGTAGGACAGGAAGAGGACCATCACCGCGCCGCAGTTGAACAGAATTGCCAAAAGCATCCACATGGGGGAAGGCGTTTCATGGTTCCCAATGGCCGCAATCGCAAACGATTCGACAGCGGAAACGGCAAAGAGGGAAACTCCATAGACGGAGCACCCCTTGGTCCGCCGGTATAATTCCCATCGGCTCATCATGTGGCCTCCTGCGCCCGATATGCTGAAACTTTCAGAAGAACCAGCTTAAAGTTCTTTTGCCTACTTTTCTTTCAAGAAAAGTAGGTTAAGACAGTTGGAATTGGCCGGTGTAGAGCTTGTAGTAGCGGCCCTGCTGGTCCAGAAGCTCCTGGTGGCTGCCCTTCTCAATGATCTTGCCAGCCTCGATGACCGCAATGGCGTTTGAGTTCCGCACCGTGGACAGCCGGTGCGCGATGACAAACACCGTCCGGTCCTCCATCAGGGCGTCCATGCCCTTGGAAATCAGCTGCTCCGTCCGGGTGTCAATGGAGGACGTGGCCTCGTCCAGAATCATCACCGGCGGGTCCGCCACCGCCGCCCGGGCAATGGCCAGCAGCTGCCGCTGGCCCTGGGACAGGTTCGCGCCGTCGCCGGTAATCATGGTGTTGTACCCGTCCGGCAGACGCCGGATAAAGGAATGGGCGTTGGCGCTCTTGGCCGCTTCAATGCACTCCTCGTCCGTGGCCTCCAGGCGGCCATACCGGATGTTCTCCATCACGGTGCCGGTGAACAGGTGGGTGTCCTGCAAAACCGCGCCCAGAGACCGCCGCAGGGAATCCTTGGAGATGTTCTTCACGTCGATGCCGTCGTAGGTGATGGTTCCGCCCTGGATTTCATAGAACCGGTTGATGAGGTTGGTAATCGTGGTCTTGCCCGCGCCGGTGGAGCCCACAAAGGCGATTTTCTGGCCGGGCTTGGCATAGACCGACACATCCTTCAGCACCGGCTTATCCGGCACATAGGAGAAATCCACATGGTTCAGCCGCACGTCGCCTTTCAGCTCCACCAG
The DNA here is from genome assembly GCA_022793095.1 of Oscillospiraceae bacterium. Taxonomy (GTDB): domain Bacteria; phylum Bacillota; class Clostridia; order Oscillospirales; family Oscillospiraceae; genus JAAWCD01. The sequence goes on from JAAWCD010000070.1 coordinate 11,469, forward strand.
CACATAGGCGCCGCTGCCCGTGCCGTAAACCGGGCCGCGGACCGGCCGGACCTCCTCCGTACCACCGGCCTGGGTCAGACGCCAGCTCCAAGCCCCATCCGAGCCCTGCTCCAGGCGGCTGACCGGGCTCTGAGGACACTTCCAGGCCCAGGTCTCCCGGTGCTCCCCACCGGTGTACTCCTGAATCACACCGTCGGGGCCGGCCTCCACCGGAACCAGGGTCACTTTGCCCTCGTCCAGCTCCGGCTCGGCGTCCATGACCTCGAAAATCCGCTCCGCGCCCGCCAGAGCGGACAGGATGGTGGTCATCTGCATGGAGAACTGGTTGATGGGCTGAGCCACCTGCCGGTTGTAGTTCAAATAGATGACAAAGCCGCCCACGTCGAAGCCCTGGACAATGGCCAGCACGCCGCCCAGGGTGGCGGTCAGTGCAAAGCCGATGTTGGTGATGTTGGCGGAGATGGGCATGATGGCCGAGGAGTAGAACCCCGCCTTGCTGGAGGCCACCCGGTATGCCTCGTTGAGCCTGGCGAACTCCTCCTTGGCCTGGGTTTCGTGGGTGAAGGCCTTGACCACCTTCAAGCCCTCGATCATCTCCTGAATGTTGCCGTTGACCGCACCCAGGGCCGCCTGCTGCTCCTTGTAGTACCGGCGGCTCTTGCCGCCCAGCACCCGGAACACCATCAAAATGACCGCCAGAATCACCGCTGTCAGCAAAAACAGGAGCGGGCTGAGCCAGAGCATGACCGCCACAGTGCCCACAAAGGAGATGCCGGAGGACAGCAGCATGACCACACTCTGTTCCAGGGCCAGCTGTACGTTGTCCGCGTCGTTGGTGAAGCGGCTCATAAGCTGGCCATGGGGGTTGCGGTCAAAGTAGCTCAGAGGCAGGGTTTGCAGCTTGTCAAAGAGGTCCCGCCGCAGGGCGTTGCACCCCTTCTGGGCGATAATGGCCATCAGGCTGGCCTGACCGTAGCTGGCGGCGGCCGCCACAGTGTAGGTGAGGAACATGGCCGCGATGCCCTGGAACAGGCCGGGAAGGTCCGGCTGGCCGCTGAGCACGGCGTTTTCCAGATTGTTGATGATGGGCCGGAGCAGGTAGGTGCCCAGCACCATGCCCACCGAGGAGATGAGCACACAGAGGAGGGCGCAGATGAGCATGAGCTTCCGGGAGGCCAGATAGCCGAAGAGCCGGGTCAGTGTCTTCCCCAGGTTTTTGGGCTTCTGAAAGCCCCCTCTGGGTCCGCCGCCGGGTCCGTGAGGCCCCTTGTTCTCGGTTTGGATTTTTTCCGCCATTATTCGCTCACTCCTTCCTGCTGAGACCAATAGATCTCCTGATAGATGGGACTGCTTTTCATCAGCTCGCTGTGGGTGCCCATGGCGGCCACTGTGCCGTCGTCCAGCACCAGAATCTGGTCCGCGGAGCGGACAGAGGAAATGCGCTGGGCAATCAGAATGACCGTGGTGTCCTTGAGGTTTTCATGGAAGGACTCCCGAATGGCCGCCTCGGTAGCTGAGTCCACGGCTGAGGTGGAGTCGTCCAGAATCAGAATGGAGGGCTGGCGGAGCATGGCACGGGCGATGCAGAGCCGCTGTTTCTGACCACCGGAGACGTTGACGCCGCCCTGGTCCAACCGGGTGTCAAAGCCGTTGGGGAAGGACATGATGAAGTCGTAGGCCTGGGCGTCCTTGGCCGCCTGGATCATCTCTGCCTCCGTGGCCTCCTCCCGGCCCCAGAGCAGGTTTTCCCGGATGGTGCCGGAGAAGAGCACATTGTTTTGCAGCACCATGCCGATGCGGTTTCGCAGCTCCTCCAGGGGGTACTCCTTCACGCTGAGGCCGTCCACCAGTACGTCGCCGCCGGTGGCGTCATAGAACCGGGGAATCAGGTTCACCAGGGTGGATTTGCCCACGCCGGTGCCGCCCACAATGGCCAGGGTCTGGCCGGGCTGGGCGGTGAAATTGATGTGGGTGAGCACATCGTCGCCGGTGCCTGTGGCCTGGTATTTGAAGGACACGTCCCGGAACTCCACCAGGCCCCGCTTGGCAGGAAGCTGGCGGGCTGTTTCTCCGCCGTTCCGGATGTCGGGCACGGTGTCCAGCACCTCGAAGATGCGGCCGGCGCAGGCATGGGCCCGGCTGTATTGGAGGAGGGCCATAGCCAGCATCTGCACGGAGAAGAGAATCTGGAAAATGTAGTTGTTGAACGCGGACAGGTCGCCCACCAGCAGGGAGCCGTCCATCACCATACGGCCGCCGTTCCACATGACAAGGGCGGTGGCGATGGTGATACCCATCATCATGATGGGCTGCATGAGCACGATGCGGAGCACCGCCTTCAGGCCGGCCTCCGTGAAGTTGTCGTTGGCGGTCTTGAACTTTTTCCGTTCAAAGTCCTGGCGGACAAAGGCCTTGACCACCCGAATGGCGACCAGGTTTTCCTGGACATTTTCGTTCAGGTCGTCGATCTTCTTCTGCATGGACTGGAACAGGGGATGGCAGATCCGCTGGAGTCCGAAGACGAACAGGGCCAGAATGGGCAGCGTGACCAGCACGATGAGGGCCAGCCTCCAGTTGAGGTAGAGGGCCATCAGGATGGACACCACCATCATGGTCACGCAGCGGACCAGAATCCGCAGGCCCATGATGACAATGTTCTGAATGTTGGTCAGGTCGTTGGTCAGCCGGGTGATGAGGGAGGCGGAGGAAAACCGGTCAATGTCCGCGAAGGAAAATTCATTGATTTGGTCAAATTCCGCCTTCCGCAGGTTGGCGCCCAGTCCCTGGGCGGCGTAGGTGGCGTATTTGGCGGACAGGGTGCCCGTGGCCAGGGAGAGAACGGACAGGGCCAGCATGGCCGCGCCCGCGGTCCACAGGGCGTTTAGGTCGCCGCCCTGGATGCCGTCGTTAATCATGGCGGCCATGAGCAGGGGTAAAATCAGTTCGCACACGGTCTCCGCCATGACGCACAGGGGCGACAGGACGGCGTAGCGTTTGTACTCTCCCATGAAGGAGAGCAGTCGTTTTATCATGGATGTTTGCTCCTTTCTGGGGAATCGCCGGACAGGGAGCGGAGGTTTGCCAGCATCCGGCGGTGCAGGGATTGAATGGTTTCCAGCTCCTCCTGGCTGAACCCATCGTAGAGCTGCCGGTCCACATCCTCAAAGACCTGGTGGCAGCGCACCACAGCGTCCCTTCCCTTTTCAGTAATCAGGACCCGCTTGCGCCGGCCGTCGGAATCGTCGGCCAGTTTTTTGACGTAACCCATCTGTTCCAGGGACTTGAGGGAGGTGGCGATGGTGGCCGGAGAGACGTGAAGCTTGTCAGCCAGCTCCCGCTGGGCGGCAATTTCTCCGTTTTCGCAGCTTTCCAGCAGCATCAGAATCATGGGCTGCCCCACATCCTGAAGCTGGCGGGCAGCCATGAAAGCGGTGATGGCGTTATGGTGGGCCCGATTCAGGTTATGAAACAAGATAGCCGGACCCTCCGGTTTAAGACACAACTCATGGCCTCCTTTCCCATTATAATTAGGGGGCATATAGTTTGCACCCTAATTATTTAGTGCCAAATTATTTTAGCAAGTTTATCAGGAAATGTCAATCCTGCTTTTTTGCACAAACATCGGAAAAATTAGAACAAATGTTTTGCATTTTGGAACAATGTATGTTACAATAGCAATACCAAGCCGATCGCACGGCTTTCAGGCTGTGCTGCGGAGGAACAGGAGGCATTTTCTATGAAACCGCTGACATTGAAACAGCAGAGGATTTATGATTTTATAGTCGAATTCACAGCGCAGCAGGGTTATCCGCCCTCTGTGCGGGAGATTGCGGAGGCAGTGGGGCTGAAATCACCGTCCACGGTTCATTTTCATATGAAGGCGCTGGAAGAGGCGGGGGTTATCACGAAGAGCGCGGGCAAGACCCGTGCAATCACGCCGAACCGGCAGCCGGAGAAGAATCAAATTCCGGTGATTGGGAATGTGGCGGCCGGCTCGCCGATTTTGGCGGAAGAGCTTGTGGAGGATTACCTGACCTTTGACGCTCAGGGCCGGGAGGATGAGCATTTCGCGCTGAAGATCCGTGGGGAGTCCATGCTCAAGGCGGGAATCCTGCCCGGGGATCTGGTGGTGGTGCACCGCCAATCCACGGCCAACAATGGAGAAATTGTGATTGCACTTTTTGAGGAGGAAGCCACCTGCAAGCGGTTTCGCCGGAAGGATGGGCACATCTGGCTTTTGCCGGAGAATGACGACTACCAGCCCATTGACGGCGACAACGCCGAGCTTCTGGGCCGGGTAGTGGCCGTCGTCCGCCGCTACTGACTTTTTTCCTGACAGAAAAGAGGCAAAAAGGACTTTAAGCTATGACTCTATTTAACCCCTTTGAAAGGTCTGATATACCTGATGGAACTGATTTTATTCAATACGGCCTTGGGGATGATGGGTCTGGCGGAGGAGGACGGCGCGGTCATCCGTCTCTACCTGCCCGGCTCACCGGCCCCGCGCATCATGACCCACGAAACGCCGCTGTTAGCGGAAGGCCGGCGGCAGCTGGAAGAATATCTGTCGGGCAGCCGTACGGGCTTTGAGCTGCCGCTGAAGCCCCAGGGCACGGAGTTCCAGCAGACGGTGTGGAAGGCTCTGCAAACCATCCCCTACGGGGAGGTGCGGACCTATGGCGAGATTGCCAGTCTGATAGGCCGCCCCAAGGCCAGCCGGGCCGTGGGCATGGCCAATCACAACAATCCGATTCCCATTCTGATTCCCTGCCACCGGGTGGCCGGCGCGAACAAAACGCTGACTGGCTACGGCGGCGGTCTGGCTATGAAGCGCCGGCTGCTGGAGATTGAGCACGCTCCCTTTTTAGATCAGCTCGCGGAAGAGGAGGCTGTCAATGGAAACTAAGCTCATTGTCTGCGGCGGAAACGGCGCAGGGAAAAGCACTCTGGGCCGTGTTCTCGCGGACCGGCTGGGGTGCAGGTTTGCGGATATCGAGGACTACTATTTTCCGGAGCCTGACGCTGACTACCCGTATGAAGCGGTCCGGACCAGGGATGAGGTCCGCGCCCTGCTGCTCGCCGATCTGAATCAGCGCGGCAGTCTGGTGCTCGCCTCCGTCAAGGGAGATTTCGGCCCTGAAGCCGAATCCCTCCTGACTGCCGCGGTGTTTGTCCGTGTGCCGAAGGAGCTGCGAATGAAGCGTGTGAAGGACCGGTCCTTTTCCAAATTTGGGGCCCGGATGCTTCCGGGCGGCGACCTGTATGAGCGGGAATGTCAGTTTTTCGACCTGGTTTCCCAGCGTCCGGAGCTGGATGGGGCGGACTGGCTGGAAACGGCCTCGCTTCCAGCGCTGGAGGTGGATGGAACCCGCCCGGCAGATGATAATGCGGAAGTCATCCTCCGCTGGCTTCGCGGGTGAGCAATCAAAAAATGCGTGGTGCTTTGCACCACGCATTTTAATTTATCTCAGCTCTTTATACATTGCCGGGGCGTCATTTTTTCCCACGTGCTCTGACACCTGGAGCACTTCCACACGAAGGGCCCGTTCACCAAAGTGAATCTCCAATACATCGCCCTCTTTAACATCGTAGGACGCCTTCACCGGCCGGCCGTTGGCGGTCACCCGAGCCGCGTCGCAGGCCTCGTTAGCCACTGTGCGGCGCTTAATCAGCCGGGATACCTTCAACCATTTATCCAAACGCATCGTTTGTTCTCCTTTGGGTTGTGCTTTTTAAAAAAGCTCAGCAAAGAACTTGAAACTGGCTGAACATACTGCCAAAAGCCCAGCTTGAAGTTCTTTTTGGTTCTTTTTCCTTCAAGAAAAGGACGAACAACAATTACTTCTCCACCGCGTCCTTGAGCGCGCGGCCGGGCTTGAAGACAGGCACCCGGGACGCCGGAATCTCAATGGGCTCCTTGGTCTTGGGGTTGCGCCCGGTGCGGGCCGCGCGGTCCTTCACCTCAAAGGCGCCGAAGCCCACCAACTGGACCTTGTCCCCCTCCACCAGAGCTTCCGAAATCACGTCGATCACAGCGTTCAGGATGTTCTCCGTGTCCTTCTTGGATAGGCCCGTCTTTTCCGCTGCCGCATTGATCAGTTCTGCTTTATTCATTGTCTTTCCTCCTCAGTATCGTTGGCTGCCGCCCTCACAAAATGCGGCGCCATTCTATAGGTTCTCCTAAAAGCGGTGTCCCGCCGTTAAGACTGTTTCGCCCGCTCCCACAGCGCGTTCAGTTCCTCCAAGCTCAGCTCCGTCAGAGGCCTGTCCGCTGCCGCTTCCACCCTGGCAAACCGGGCAATGAATTTATCGCAGGCCTTTGCCATGGCCTCCTCCGGGTCTACCCCGGCAAACCGGGCCACCTTTACCGCCGCGAACAGCACGTCGCCCAGCTCCTCCTCCACGTTGGCGTCCCCCGCCACCGCTTCCGCCAGCTCCGCCGTCTCCTCTGACAGCTTGGCCAACGCTCCGGAGACGTCCGGCCAGTCAAAGCCCGCCTTGGCCGCCTTCTGCTGCACCTTTTCCGCCCGCCACAGGCCGGGCAGAGACCGGGCCACCGCGTCCAGGGCGTCCGTGTGGGTCTCCTGTCCCTTTTCCTTCCGCTTCAGCACCTCCCAGTTGTCCAGCGCCTCGCCCGTCCCCGGCGCCGTCCCCTCCCCAAACACATGGGGATGGCGGTAAATCAGCTTTTTGCACGCCTCGTCCGCCGCTCCGTTCAGGTCGAACCGGCCGGCGTCCCGCTCAATGTCCGCATGGAATACCACCTGCATCAGCACATCGCCCAGCTCTTCCCGCAAATGCTCTGTGCTGCCCTCGTCAATGGCCTCCGCGGCTTCATAGGCTTCTTCCAGAAAATTACGGCGGATCGATTTGTGGGTCTGCTCCATATCCCAAGGGCACCCGCCGGGGGAACGCAGGATATGAACAATCTCCACCAGATCATCCACCGTATACTTTTCTTTATACTTAAAATCTATCATATTTTTCCGCCTTCTGCAAGCTATTTTTACATTTTTGTTACCGAATATGCAGGATTTTCCCAATCTTTTCTCCCTTTGGCATCAAAGCGAGGTCCTCCTTGGACAAAATCCGCAGGGCCAGCACCAAAATGAGGTAGATCACCCCTGCCACCGCAATGGCAGCCAGGGTGGCCAGTCCGTTGCCGGTGCGGGAGAGCTCCACCAGATTCAGCTCCTCGTTGACGGTCTGAAACTGCTCCATGCCCATCAGCACCTTGGAGCCCAGGCCGTACACCCCCCAGGCGGCCCCGCCCATGATGAGGGCAGCGATGGCGGGCTTGAGAAAGACCTCGGAGTAATTGGGCCGGCCCGGAATCACCCGGGAGATCAGCATCAGGTCCAGCACGCACACCAGCCCGAAGCAAAACACATTGCCCAAGGGCGCACCGTGGATGTTGATGCTGGGAATGGCCACCACGTTGTAGTTGACCAGAATCTTCACCACACCGCCAATCAGCATCACAAACACGGGCAGATTGACAAAGCCGTAAGCCTGAAGCACCGAATTGCACACCAGCACGATGCACACGAAGATGGAGGCGATGCCCAGGGTGGACAGCAGAGATCCGGAAATGGCGAAGTCAATGTCGCTGTTCCCGAATAGGAGGCGGATGATAGGCTCCCCCAGCACAAACAGGCCCACCCCCATGGGGAAAGAGAGCAGCGCCGACACTCGAAGGGAGGATGTGGCAATCCGGCTGGCCCCCAGCCGGTCCTGTTGGGTCCGCTTGGCGGTGATGGCCGGAATGACGGAGGCGGTGATGGCCGCCATGAGGGAGGCGGGCAGGTTGTAAATGGTGAGGGCTGTGCTGTAATTGCCGTAGAGATTGCGGCTTGCATCCTCCGTCATCTTCAGGGCGTGCTGAAGCTGGCCCTGGACCAGGGAGGAGTCAATCACTGTGATGATGCCCACCATGGAAGAGCTGATGGTGATGGGGACGGCGACACGCAGCAGCTCCCGAACGATTTTGCCGGTATCCTGGGTTTTGGTGCTGGTTCCGGCGGGCTCTCCAGCCCGCTTGCGGAGAAAATCCAGAGCCATATAGAGCAGCGCCAGCATGGTGCCGATGGTGACGCCGGTGATGGCGCCGGCCGCGGCCACCTCGCTGTCCTGGCCCATCTTCACCAGATACATGGCCAGCCCCAGGCCGATGAAGAGCTTGGACAGGGCTTCGATAATCTGAGACACGGCGGTGGGCGTCATGTCGGCATGGCCTTGTGCATAGCCCCGGAAGGCGGACAGACAGCCCACGCAGACCACAGCGGGGGCCAGCGCCTTGATGCCCAGAGCGGCCTTGCTGTCGTTCATCAGACCGGCCAGCTGCTCCGATCCGAAGTACATAATCAGGAACGAGATCAGGCCCAGGGTGAGAAAAGCGGTCAAAGAGACCCGAAACACCTTGTGGACCTGCTTCTGCCGGCCCAGGACGTTGGCTTCTGAAACCATTTTGGACACAGCCACCGGCAGCCCGGCGGTAGAGATGGTCAGAAGGACAGCGTAGACGTTGTAAGCGTTGTTGAAATCAGCGTTTCCCGCAGTGCCGATGATGTGGACCAGGGGAATTTTATAGAACATGCCGATGACCTTGACCACCATAATGCCCAAGGCCAGAATAGCGGCGCCGCCGAAGAAGCTGTTACCGCCGCTCTTTCGATTGGGTTGTTTCAGTCTGGAATGTGCCAATAGTTCGCCTCCTTCCTTCTTTTCTTGAAAGAAAAGAAGCAAAAGAACTTTATGCTGGCGCTACTGTGTTGGGCCCGCGCGGCTGAACGGCGAGGGCATGACCCCCGCCTCGCAGCGCTCTTTTCCCAATTCCGGCTAGTCCCTCAGCCGAATAGCTTCGTCAGCGCGTAGCCGCTCACCTCGGATTTGATTCTGTTCAGGTCCAGAGTAAAATACCGTCCATTTTCATATATGACCTTTCCCCGCGCCATATTCATCACCACATCGGATCCCCGTGCGGCGAACACCAGATTTTCCACCACGTCATGGCAGGGGATGAGGTGCGGCCGGTCGAAGTCCAGCAGAATCAGGTCTGCTTCATAGCCGGGAGCCACCACGCCGGCCTTCCGGCCCAGGGCCTTCGCGCCGTTCACCGTGGCCATCTTCAGCGTCTCCCAAGGTGTGACGGCCATGGGGTCGTGATGGACGCCCTTGTGGAGGATCGCGGTGAGTTTGATTTCCTCAAAAAGGTCATGGCTGTTGTTGGAGGACATGCCATCCGTGCCCAGAGCCAGATTGACCCCGGCCTTCTGCATGGCGGGCACGCCGGCCACGCCGGAGCCCAGCTTCAGGTTGGACACCGGATTGTGAACAGCAGTGATTCCCCGCTTAGCCATCAGCTCGTAGTCCCCCTGATTGCACCACACACAGTGCGCGGCCAGTCCGCCCCGGTCAAAGACGCCGTAGTGGTCCAGAATCTGAATGGGCGTCATGCCGTGGCGGCTCACGCACTCCTCATGCTCGCTCTTGGTCTCCGACACATGGACGTGCATGCCCAGGCTGTGGTCTGCGGCAAACTTCGCCAGGTACTTCCACAGTTCCGGCGCGTTGAAGGAGGTGTACTCCCCGTGGATGGACACATCCACCTTAATCTGGCCGTTGTTGTGGCCGTTCCAGCGCCCGGCCAGGGCGGCCAGCTCCTGGCAGGGGGGATAGTTGGCCGGATTGGCGCAGGGCGCAAAGCAGGTTGTTCCCCGTGCGATGTTGGCGTTTACTCCAGCGGCGGCTACCTCCTCGATGATGTCGTCGCAGAAGTAATACATATCTGCCACTGTGGTGGTGCCGCTGGCAATAAGCTCCGCCAGGGCCAGGCCGGTGCCCGCCCGGACGGCGCGGGAATCCAGCTTGTCTTCCGTGGGGAAGATATAGTTGTTCAGCCAATCCTGAAGGTCGTGGCCCCCAGCGAAGCCACGCATCAGGGTCATGGGCAGATGGGTGTGGGCGTTGACCAGGCCGGGCATCAGCACCTTTCCGGCGCAGTTGAACACCCGGTCGTAGGTGCCGTTGGGCCGGGTCTGAGAAACCGCCGCAATCTGGCCGCCCTGAACGGACACATAGGCCTTTTCCAGCACGGGCTGCTGGTCGTCCATGGTGACCACCGCGGCGTTGGTGAAGAGAATCGACATAAGAAACATGACTCCTTCCGAATCAATTATCCCGTAATATCATGTAACCGCAAGACACAAAAAATCAGGCCATCCGCTTCAGACATTCCCGGATAAGGCCGGAGAACTTATCCCGGCACGCCGCGGCCGCGTCCAGCACCTCCTGTTCGCTGAGGGGCTGGTTGAGGATGCCCGCCGCCATATTGCTCAGCAGCGTGAAGCCCAGGACCTTCATGCCGCAGTGGCCGGCGACAATGACCTCGGGCACGGTGGACATGCCGGCCGCATCCGCGCCCAGGGTGCGTGCCGCCCGGATTTCCGCCGGCGTCTCGTACTGGGGCCCGGGAAAGTACATGTAAACGCCGTCCTTCAGGGGAATCCGAAGCTCACGGGCGGCCTCTCGGGCCAGGGACTGGAGCTCCGGCGTGTAGAGGTGGCTGGAGTCAGGGAAGCGCACGCCGAATTCCGGCAGATTTTCGCCCCGCAGGGGGGATTCCAGGAAAAATTTGATGTGGTCGGTAATGAGCATCAAATCACCGGCCTTCCAATTCTTGTTGATGCAGCCGGCGGCGTTGGTGACCACCATGGTGTCCGCGCCCAGCAGGCGGAGCACCCGCACGGCATAGGCCACCTCCTCATAGGAATAGCCCTCATAATGGTGCATCCGGCCCTGCATAACGGCCACAGGCTGGCCCTCCAGCATGCCGAAGACCAGCTGTCCTTTGTGGCCGGGCGCGGTAGAGGTCCGGAAATGGGGAATCTCTCCGTAAGGCACTGCCATGGCCTGCTCCACCTCGTCCCCCATGTAGCCCAGGCCGGACCCCAGAACCATCAGGACCTTGGGCTGAAAGGCTCCGATTTTCTCCCGCAGGTAATTCGCGCTCTCCTGATAATCCGCAAAAGTATACTTCATTTTCGTCCCCTCCAAATGCACTGTTTCCCCGCTTTCTTGAAAGAAAGCTTGGCAAAGAACTTTAAGCTGATTCTACTTCGGTCAACGCAATTCCGGAAGGCCCGATGACCCCATCGGGCCGGCGGTACAGGGCGGCAATCCCCTCATGCACCAATGCGAAAACCGGAGGAACGGCCCGATGAGGCCATCGGGCCCTACAGGTTTGCGGTGTCTGCCATAAATGTGCAGTTTAAAGCTCTTTTCGGTTCTCTTTCTTCCAAGAAAGAGAACCGAAAAAGCCTTAAAGCTTTCCGCCGCAGTCCTTGCAGAAATGATCTTCCTTGCCGCAGGGCGCGCCGCAGGAGGGGCAGGGACGGCTGTTTTTGAGGAGGACCACCCGCTCCTTCAGCTCGTCAATCTGGCCGTTTTTCTCGTCCAGATCGCTGAGAACGGCTTCCATCGCCTCTACATCCACCATCTCCCCCTGGTGGGCTCCGTAAAGCATCCGGCCCGCCTCCTGGAGCAGGTCCGACACTTCCCCGTTCAGGTCGAAAATCTGCAAATTCAGCTTGGTGACATCCACCAGATTGCCCGCCCGCCGGGTGGCGCTCCGGGCTGTGTTCCCGGCGGCTCCCCCCACCTTTCCTGCGGTGTGCCGCACCCGGTCAATCAGGTCCCATACTCGCTCGTCCATGGTAATATTCCCCTTTCTGCACGCCGCGATTCAGTGAATCTCATTGTACACCTCTCTGGAGAAAAATGCAACAAAAGCGCTTGAATTTACACCATCTTAAGGTTTTTTTCATCTTCTGGTCTTCTTGTAACCAGCGGAGGAAACGGATTGCCGCGCCGGTCCTCCTGGGGCTCCCTGCAATGGCTGGGGAAGTCTGCCGCACCCTTCCCCTAGCCGAGGAAAAGACCGCCCGAAGGCGGTCTTTCAGCTTGTCGAAAAAGAGGAAAATAAAAATAGGATGACAAAACTGCCAGGGCTTAGAGTGGGGGGATAGTGTGAAAGGGGGGCGAAGCCCCCGCTTTCGCGTGCAGTCACCCGCCCGCAGGCGACTGATTTCGTCAGAATGACGAAATCAGCTTCAGGCTGTCGACTTTTTCGACAGCCTGAAAGACCGCCCGAAGGCGGTCTTTTCCAGCCGTTAAACCACAGGCGTATAGCCCTTTGATGTATTGATGATAACCGTATTGGCACCGGCGTCCCAGTCCACTCCAAAATTGAGGGCGACTCCCACGTCCCGGAGCTTAAAATAGTTGTTCCCGCCGATATTGTAGGCCTCCATTGAGACTGCCGCGCCGTTCAGCAGAATCTTAGAGGTGGTCCGTACCGGCGATTGATTTCCGCCGCTCCCGGCGGTCATCTCGCCCCCTACCGGCTCGTAGGGCTGGCCGGAAATCAGGGAAATGGCGTTGGCGGAGGCGTCCCACTCGACCGCAAACTGTTTTTGCGTGCCGTTGAGCACATAGGCCAAATCACGAAGCTTGAAATAATTCGCTCCGCCGATGTTGTAGGCGTCAAAGTTCACCGTCTTACCGTCAACTTGAACTGTGGAGGCAGTAGGGGTGGCGGAAGGCGGTGGCTCTACCGGTTCCGGCATTCCTGTCAGTTCTGCCGGAAGCGTAAAGGTTCCGTTGGAGAAAACCACGGTCGTCTCAACATCACCTGCCCCGTTTGTGAACGTATAGCGGGGTGACATCGTTCCCTCCGGTTGTGTGCGTGTTCGCGTCAGCGGCTCGCCCTTCACATCGGTAATGGAATATCGGTCCATCTCAGCAAAGGGATCCCGCTCCATAAATGTGTAAAAGGAGTCTGCTGCCGTCAACTGATAGACCACCGCGCCGTCCTCGATCCGGGGACTCAAGACCTCCCGTTCCCGCGCAGCCTGATCCGGTGGAATTACAATGTCACCGAAGTAGATGGCCCGGCTGCTGATTGTCAGCACCGCTCCGTTTTTCAGCACCAAGCTGTCATCCATTTCCACATTGCCGCCCGAAGCCGCGTGAACGTTGACAGTACAACCGTCTAATGTCATGTTTTTCGCGTCAAACGGCCCTACTTCCAATGTCCCGCCGCCTCGGATCTCAATCCGATCAGTGGGATTCTCATCTTCTTTTCTGCCGTTGTAGAGCATCGTGGAATTTCCCGCCTCATCGTTGAGCACGTTCGCCGATCCCTCCGCAAGATAGATCACAAACGTCTGATGGGGCCACCATTCCGCAGGCTGGTACAATAAGGAAACGCCTGGACAGTGGAATCCGTCTAACGTCACCACCCCCGTGGCGGCGTCATAACGCCATCCTTCGCCCGAGGCGCTTTGGTCCAAAGGGTACACCGCGTTCGTGCCTGCAATATCCCCTGGTCTTTCATAGGTCCGGATGATAAAATAGCCCGCTGGCTCCGCAGCCGCAACCGGCGTCACCAGCCCCAAACACATCATCATCACCAATAGCAGGGAAACCAGTCTTTTTCTCATCATTTGCACTCCTTTCGCCGGAAAACTTCCGCTGTCCCTATCTTACGCTATCCCGTCGAAAATAGCAAGTATTTCCTTCCAAATGCAAAAATCCTCTGCCTTCCGGCAGAGGATTTTTGTTTCCATTTGGAATTACACCAGCTGGATAATCGCCATTTCGGCGGCATCGCCCCGGCGGGGGCCAATGCGGACAATCCGGGTGTAACCGCCCTCGCGGTTCTGATACTTGGGACCGATCTGGTCAAACAGCTTCTTAGCCACGTCCTCCTTAGTGATGAAGGACAGAGCCTGCCGGTAGGAAGCCAGGTCGTTGTGCTTGGCCAGGGTAATCATCTTCTCCGTCAGAGGAGCAACCTCCTTGGCGCGGGTGACAGTGGTCTTGATCTGGCCGTTCTCCAGCAGATAGGTCACCATGGCTCTCAGCATCGCCATGCGCTGGTCGGTCGGTCTTCCGAGTTTACGGGGCATATTGAGTCAACTCCTTAACAGCGTCTCTCTGGTGGAGAGCGCAAATTCGTCCAAATCAGTCAAAAAATCAAAAGGGGACGTTACATGCCTCTTGATTTCGCACATCTGGCAGTCGATCCAGTTTCAAGTTCTTTTTCTTTCAAGAAAAAGAAGAGAAAAAGCGTCTCCTACGACTGCTCGTCGCTGGCCAGGGACAGGCCCATCATGGTCAGCTTGTTGATGACCTCCTCCAGGCTCTTCCGGCCCAGATTGCGGACCTTCATCATCTCGTCCTCGGTCTTGGAAATCAGGTCCTCCACCGTATTGATGTTGGCCCGCTTGAGGCAGTTGAAGGACCGGACCGACAGGTCCAGCTCCTCAATCGTCAGCTCCAGCACCTTGTCCCGCTGGGTCTCCGCCTTCTCCACCACTGTGGAGCGGGAACCCACCGTTTCCGACAGGTCAGTGAACAGGGCGAAGTGATCGCACAAAATCTTAGCGCCAAGTGAAACCGCATCTCGGGCGGTAATGGTGGAATCCGTCCACACCTCCAGAGTCAGCTTGTCAAAGTCGGTCATGTTGCCCACGCGGGTGTTCTCCACCGTGTAATTGACCTTGTGCACCGGTGTGTAAATGGAATCCACCGGAATCACGCCGATGATGGTCTGCGCCGGCTTGTTCCGGTCCGCGGGCACATAGCCCCGGCCATGGCTGAGGGTCAGCTCCATGTTCAGAGAGGCGTCCGGACCCAGGGTCGCAATGTGCAGGTCCGGATTGAGGACCTCCACCTCGCCGTCGGTCTTGATGTCGCCCGCCGTCACCTCGCACTCGCCCGAGGCCTCGATGTAGACCGTCTTGGTCCCCGCCGCGTGCAGCTTGGCGATGATTCCCTTCACATTGAGTACAATCTCCGTCACGTCTTCCTTCACACCAGGGATGGTGGTGAACTCATGCTGGACACCGGCGATTTTGATGGTCGTGACCGCCGTGCCCGGCAGAGAGGACAGCAGGATCCGGCGCAGAGCGTTTCCCAGAGTGGTGCCGTAGCCCCGCTCCAACGGTTCTACCACGTACTTGCCGTAAGAGCCGTCTCCCGGGTTTTCTATACACTCGATGCGGGGCTTTTCGATTTCTACCATACGTTATTTACCCTCCTCGTCGATGAAACGGCGAATGGCACCGTTCCACGGTATTTCAGCTCACCAATCTTTGAGGGTGCCCCGCCTGCCCCTTGGGGCAGGCATTCGGATTACTTGGAGTACAGCTCGACGATGAGGTGCTCCTCAATGGGCATGTCGATGTCCTCGCGGGCGGGCATCGCCGCCACATTGGCGGACAGGTTGTTGGCGTCAAATTCCAGCCACTTGGGCGCCTTGCGGGAACCGTTGGCCTCCAGGGACGCCTTGATTTTATCTAGAGTCTTCCCCTTCAGGGCGATGGTCTCGCCGGGCTTCACCAGGTAGGAGGGGATATCCACCTTCTTGCCGTTGACGGTGAAGTGGCCGTGACGGACCAGCTGACGGGCCTCCGCGCGGGACATGGCGAAGCCCAGGCGGTACACCACGTTGTCCAAACGGGTCTCCAGAATGGACAGCAGGTTCTCGCCGGTCACGCCCTTGCGCTGGGACGCCATTTCAAAATATTTCCGGAACTGGCTCTCCAGCACGCCGTAATAGCGGCGGGCCTTCTGCTTCTCCCGCAGCTGCATGCCGTACTCGCTCATCTTCTTGTTCCGGGCGTTGCCGTGCTGGCCGGGGGCAAAGGCCCGGCGGTCAATCGCGCACTTGTCCGTATAGCAGCGGTCGCCCTTCAGGAACAGCTTCTGGCCTTCCCGGCGGCACAGGCGGCAGACCGCACCAGTATATCTTGCCATATATTTACACCTCCAAATGTGTCAGACGCGTCTTCTCTTGGGAGGACGGCAGCCGTTGTGGGGAATGGGAGTAACGTCCTTGATAAGGGTGACTTCCAGACCCACGGCCTGGAGGGCGCGGATGGCGGCCTCGCGGCCGGCGCCGGGACCCTTCACGTAGACCTCCACGGACTTCAGGCCATGCTCCATAGCGGCCTTGGCGGCGGTCTCCGCCGCGGTCTGGGCCGCGTAGGGGGTGGATTTTCTGGAGCCGCGGAATCCCAACCCACCGGAGGAGGCCCAGCTCAGGGCGTTGCCGTTGGTGTCGGTAACGGTCACCATGGTGTTGTTGAAGGAAGAGCGGATATGCACGGCGCCCTTCTCGATGTTCTTGCGCTCGCGGCGCTTGCGGGTTACAGCCTTCTTGGCGTTCTTGTTTGCAGCCATTACAATATCCCTCCCTTACTTCTTCTTGTTGGCAATGGTCTTCTTGGGACCCTTGCGGGTGCGCGCGTTGGTCTTGCTGCGCTGTCCGCGGACGGGCAGGCCCTTGCGGTGCCGGGTGCCCCGGTAGCAGCCGATTTCGATGAGGCGCTTGATGTCCATAGCAACGTTCCGGCGCAGGTCGCCTTCCACGGTGTAGTTTTTATCAATGCACTCACGCAGGGCAGCCTCGTCGGCCTCGGTCAGGTCCCGGACACGGGTGTCAGGGTTGATACCGGTCATCTTCAGAATTTCGCTCGCGCTGGTCCGGCCAATACCGTAAATATAGGTCAGTCCGATCTCCACGCGCTTGTCCTTGGGCAAGTCAATGCCAGCAATACGTGCCATAAAATCGCTTCGCCTCCTTTAACCTTGTCTCTGTTTATGCTTGGGGTTTTCGCAGATTACCATAACCTTGCCCTTGCGCTTAATGATCTTGCATTTTTCGCACATGGGCTTCACGGACGGTCTTACTTTCATCGTTGTACCTCCTGTTAGCAAGTTACTTTTCTTGAAAGAAAAGTAACCAAAAGAACTTTAAGCGGCGTCCTACTTCAATTTGCGCTTAAAGTCACCTGCCAGCCGCGCCTGGCGTCCAGCGGGCCGGGAATCCAGTCCCGTTACTTGCTTCTCCAGGTAATCCGGCCGCGGGTCAGATCATAAGGAGACATTTGCACCGTCACCTTATCGCCCGGGAGAATCCTGATAAAATTCATCCGAAGTTTTCCGGAGATATGAGCCAGAATGGTGTGGTCGTTTCCGATGTCCACCAGAAACGTGGTGTTGGGAAGGGCTTCCTTCACAACGCCCTCCAGCTCGATCATATCATCCTTTGGCAAAATGGTCTACCTCCTCTAGGTGTTTCCACTGATCTGAATCGCGGAAGGCTGCCAGCGCGCGGCGCAAGTCCCGATCGCTCGCCGGCTCGCCTCTCTGCAATCCTTGGATTGCCGGATGTGCGCTGGTTCCCACTCCCCGGACGTGCCTGATCCGTTTCCGCTTGGGAGCGTCCAGCTTTCTCTCCTTCCCGTCCGCCAACAGCAGAAAGCCGTCTTCCGTGACCTCCGCCACGTAAAAGAGCCGGCCCTTGTCGTGCCCGGCGACAGAGAGAACGATTTCATGCTTTGTGATTTCCATCTTATTCCTCGCCGGCCGTGAGGATTTCAGGCTCCCCGTCGGTGATGAGGATGGTGTTTTCATAGTGGGCGGATAGGGACCCGTCCTTGGTCTTCACCGTCCAGCCGTCCTTCAGCGTCGTGATGTCACAGCCGCCGGCGTTGACCATGGGCTCCACCGCAATGGTCATGCCCTTGTAGAGGCGCACGCCCTTCCCTGGGTCTCCAAAGTTGGGAACCTCCGGAGCCTCATGAAGCTTGGCGCCCACGCCGTGCCCCACATAC
The DNA here is from genome assembly GCA_022793095.1 of Oscillospiraceae bacterium. GTDB lineage: Bacteria > Bacillota > Clostridia > Oscillospirales > Oscillospiraceae > JAAWCD01. Next base: position 29,153 of record JAAWCD010000070.1, read on the forward strand.
TCCCGGACCACAGAAAAGCCGTTGGCTTCCACATAGGCCTGGACCCCGTGAGAAATGTCAGAAATCCGGTGGCCGGGCCGGGCATTTTTGATGCCCTCCCAGAAGCTTTGGCGGGTCACGTCAATGAGCCGCTGTGCCTCCTCGCTCACCTGTCCACAGGGGAAGGTGGCCGCGCAGTCGCCGTGGAAGCCGCCGATATACGCCCCCACGTCCACGCTGACGATGTCGCCCTCCACCAGCTTCCGGGAACCCGGAATACCGTGGATGATCTCGTCGTTGACGGAAATGCAGGCAGAAGCCGGAAATCCGTTGTAGTTGAGGAAGGACGGCACAGCCCCATGGCTGGTGATGTAGCGGTGAACGGCCTTGTCGATCTCATGGGTGGTGACGCCGGGCCGGACCAGGCTGCCAGCCAGGGCTCTCGCCCCGGCCGTAATCCGGCCCGCCCGGCGCATCAGTTCGATTTCGCGGGGAGATTTCAGAGCGATCATACTGTCATCTCCAGTGCGGCCATGACCGCCGCGGTGGTGGCCTCGATGGAACCGGCATTGGGCACCGCCCGCAGCAGATCCCGAGCCGCGTAGAAGTCCTTCAGTGGCTCCGTCTCCGTGTGATACACCTCAAGGCGGTGCTTCACAGTTTCCGGACGGTCGTCGGCCCGCTGTTCCAGAACGCCGCCGCAGGCGTCGCACACGCCCTCCACCCTGGGCGGGTTGTTGACGACGTGATAGGAAGCGCCGCAGGCGTGGCAGGTCCGGCGGCCCGTCATCCGAGCCTCGATCTCCGCGTCGTCAATCTCCAGAGAGATCACATCGTCAAAGACGATGCCCGCCTCCTCCAGAGCCTCTGCCTGGGCGATGGTGCGGGGCACCCCGTCCAGGATGAAGCCGTTTTCGCAGTCAGGCTCAGCCAGCCGCTCATGGATGACGCCGATGATGACCTCATCGGGCACCAGCTTGCCGGCCTCCATATAGGATTTGGCCTGTAATCCCACCGGGGTGCCGTTTTTCACGGCAGCCCGGAGGATGTTGCCAGTGGAAATGGTGGGAATCTTCAGCTTTCTGCTGATGATCTCCGCTTGGGTGCCTTTGCCCGCACCGGGCGCACCCACCAGGATCAGTTTCATACCCCCCGCCTCCTACTCTTTACTCAAGGAAGCCCTTGTAATGGCGCATCAGCATCTGGGCCTCCAGCGCCTTCACGGTTTCCAGGGCCACGCTCACCACGATGATGACAGAGGTGCCGCCGATGGCCAGCGTGCTCAAGCCGATGGCAGCGCCAGTCACGATGGGGGCGATGGCGATGACGGACAGATACAGGGAGCCGAACAGAGTGATCTTATTCAGCACCGTCTGAATGAACTCCGCCGTGGGCTTGCCGGGACGGATGCCAGGAATGAAGCCGCCGTTCTTCTTCAGATTGTTGGCCACTTCGATGGGGTTGAACTGGATCGTGGCATAGAAATAGCCAAAGCCCAGAATCAGCAGGAAGTAGATGACAATATAGAAGATGGAAGTGGTGTCAAACAGCTTCATAAACAGGGAGTCGCCGGAGCCGGGAATAAACGCCGCGATGGTAGCAGGCAGAGACGCGATGGACTGGGCGAAGATGATGGGCATAACGCCGGACATGTTCACCTTCATCGGGATGTGGGTGGACTGGCCGCCGTACATCTTCCGGCCCACCATCCGCTTGGCGTACTGCACCCGAAGGCGGCGCTCCGCGTTGGAGATGAACACGATGAAGACAACCAGCGCCAGCATACCGATGACGATGGCCACAGCGCCCACGGGGTGTAGCTTGAACGCACCCACAGCTGTAGAGCCAGTGGCCCAGTTCTGAATACCCACGATGATGGCCTCAACCATCTGAGGCACACGGGAGACGATGCCGGCAAACAGGATGATGGAAATGCCGTTGCCAATGCCGAACTCGGTGATCTGCTCACCCAGCCACATGACAAAGGCGGAACCGGCGGTAAAGGTCAGGACAATAACCAGTCCGACCCACAGGTCGGGCAGGCCGCCGTTGTCCAGGAAGCTCTGTCCGCTGCCGTTGCCGTTGCGGATCAGCCAGTAGTAGCCCAGGCCCTGAAGCAGGCCGATGGCCACGGTGGTGTAGCGGGTGATGGCCGCGATTTTCTTCCGGCCCTCCTCACCGCCTTCCTTCTGCATCCGCTCCAGAGCGGGGATGGCGATGGTCAGCAGCTGGATGATGATCGAGCTGTTGATATAGGGCTGGATACCTAACGCGAACACAGTCGCCGCGCCGAAGGCGCCGCCGGACATGGCGTTCATCAGGCCGAAAATGGTGTTGCTGGCGCTGTCAAAGTAGGTGGCCAGCAGGCCGGTGTTGATATAGGGTACTGGCACCGCGTTGCCCAGCCGGAAAATCAGCAGGATAAACGCGGTAAACATGAGCTTTTTTCTCAGCTCGGGGATTTTCCAGGCGTTGCGAATGGTCTCAATCACTTAGACCACCTCGGCCTTTCCCCCCGCGGCCTCAATCTTTTCCTTCGCGGAGGCGGAAAAGGCGCTGGCCCGGACCGTCAGCTTCTTGGACAGCGTACCGTTGCCCAGAATCTTCACGCCGTACTCGCACTTGGAAAGGATACCCTTTTCCAGCAGGTCACAGGCGTTGACCACAGCGCCGTTGTCAAACTTCTCCAGAGCGGAGACGTTGATGGCTTCCAGCCGCTGGGCGAAGATGTTGTTGAAGCCGCGCTTGGGCACCCGGCGGGCCAGAGGCATCTGGCCGCCTTCAAAACCGGCGCGGACGCCGCCGCCGGAGCGGGCCTTCTGGCCCTTGTGGCCCCGGCCGCCGGTCTTGCCGTTGCCGGAACCTGCGCCCCGGCCCTTGCGGTACGCCTTGCGGACGGAGCCGGGGGCGGGAGAAAGTTCGTGCAAATTCATTGAATTGCCCTCCTTACTTAACCTCAGTCACCTGAAGCAGGTAACCGATCTGCGCGACCTTGCCGCGCGTCTGAGCGTTGTCAGGCTGCACGGTGGTATCGCCGATCTTCTTCAGGCCCAGAGCGTGGGCGGTGGCGATATGCTTTTGCAGCCTGCCGTTGAGGCTCTTGACGAGCTTGATATTTATTGTAGCCATTCTCGTCTCCTCCTTAACCCACAATCTCTTCCACGCTCTTGCCGCGCACGCGGGCCACTTCCTCCGGGGTTCTCAGGGTCTTGAGTCCCTCGAAGGTGGCGGAAACCACGTTCTGCGGATTGTTGGAGCGCAGGCACTTGGTGCGGATGTCCTTGATGCCGGCAGCTTCCAGCACCGCGCGGACCGGGCCGCCGGCGATCACGCCGGTACCGGGGGCAGCGGGCTTGAGCAGCACGCGGCCGGCGCCGAACTCGCCGATGACCTCGTGAGGAATGGTGGTGCCGGCGCGGGCGATGGTCACCATGTTCTTCTTGGCGGCCTCAATGCCCTTGCGGATGGCCTCGGGGACCTCCGCAGCCTTACCCAGGCCGAAGCCCACCTTGCCCTTCTGGTCGCCCACGACCACCAGAGCGGAAAATTTCATCACGCGGCCGCCCTTGACCGTCTTGGACACGCGGTTGAGGGCAACAACCTTTTCACTGTACTCGCTGGGTTCCCGTTCAAATCTAGCCATGTTGTCATCCTCCTCCCGTTAAAATACCAGGCCGCCCTCGCGGGCGCCTTCGGCCAGGGCCTGCACCCGGCCATGATACAGGTATCCGCCGCGGTCGAACACCACGTTCTCGATACCCTTGGCCTTGGCGCGCTCGGCCACCATCTGGCCCACCTTCTTGGCGGCCTCAATGTTGCCGCCCTTGCCCTCGAAAGCCTTTTCCAGGGAGGAAGCGGAAACCAAAGTCTTGCCCGCCACATCGTCGATGACCTGGGCGTAGATGTTGGTTCCGCTGCGGAACACGTTCAGACGGGGTCTCTCGGGCGTGCCGGAGATCTTCGCACGCACTCTCTTGTGGCGCTTGAGCCGCTGAGCGTTCGTATTCGGTCTTTTCACCATGCTTGGCACACCTCTTTCTTACTTCTTCTTGGCACCGGTCTTGCCTTCCTTGCGGCGAATGACCTCGGTGGTGTATTTGATGCCCTTGCCCTTATAAGGCTCGGGGGGACGCTTCTCGCGGACTTCCGCGGCAAACTGGCCCACCTTCTGCTTGTCGCAGCCATGGACGATGATCTTGTTGGCGGACGGGACCTCAATCTCGATGCCGTCGATCTCCTCCATGATGACCTGGTGGGAATAGCCCAGGTTCATGACCAGCTTCTTGCCCTCTTTGGACACACGGTAGCCGACGCCGTTGACGTCCAGCTCCTTCTTGAAGCCCTCGGTGACGCCCACCACCATGTTGTGGACCAGGGAGCGGGTCAGGCCGTGCAGGGCCCGGTTCTCCTTGGCGTCGTTGGGGCGGGTGACATGAATCTCAGCGCCCTCCTGGGCGATGGTGATATTGGGGTGCATGGCCTGGGTCAGGGTGCCCTTGGGGCCCTTGACGGTGACCACGTTGTTCTCGTCGATCTTCACCTCGACACCGGCGGGGACGGCGATAGGCGCTCTACCAATTCTAGACATTTCCTATACCCTCCTTACCACACAACTGCCAGGACTTCGCCGCCGACGTGGGCCGCGCGCGCGGCTTTATCGGTCATGACGCCCTTGGACGTAGAGATGATGGCGACGCCCAGGCCCTTCAGGACGCGGGGCAGCTCATCAGCGCCGGCATAGACGCGCAGGCCGGGCTTGGACACGCGGCGCAGGCCGCTGATGACCTTCTCCTTGCCGGCGTTGTACTTCAGGGTAATGCGGATGACGCCCTGGGTGCCGTCGTCGATGAGCTGGTAATTCTTAATGTAGCCCTCGTCCAGCAGAATCTGGGCGATAGACTTCTTCATGTTGGACGCGGGAACGTCCACGGTGTCATGCTTGGCGGTGTTCGCGTTGCGGATGCGGGTGAGCATATCCGCAATGGGATCAGTGATGTGCATTGACATTGACCTCCTTAATGAAAGGTTACAGGCTCCCGGCCTGTGAAAGGTGCCGGAGTATCATGGGAATGTGGACCGCGAACCGGCCCCATCTTCCCACGACTTCCGCCATCTCTTCTTTTCTTGAAAGAAAAGAAGCAAAAGAACTTCCATGCGCCGCGGCTCCTCCCAGGATTGGGAGCGCGGCGGAATCCAGGGAGCATTTCGCCCCTGAATTCCTCTATCTTCTCTCCTTTTCTTGAAAGAAAAGGAGCAAAAGAACGTTACCGCAAAACTTCGTTTTGCTGTTGGGCAGTCACAAATCAAGGCAGAACTTCCGGCAGAACCAGTTTAAAGTTCTTTTTGCCTCCTTTTTCTTTCAAGAAAAAGGAGGTTACCAAGAGGCCTTGCGGACGCCGGGGATCTGTCCCTTGTAGGCCAGCTCGCGGAAGCAGATGCGGCAGATGCCGTAGTCACGCAGATAGGCGTGGGGACGGCCGCAGATCTTGCAGCGGTTGTAGCGGCGGGTGGAGAACTTGGGCGCTCTCTGCTGCTTCAGGATCATCGACTTCTTAGCCATGTTTCGTCTCCTCCCTCTTAGCGGGCGAAGGGAGCGCCGATGAGCGACAGGAGCTCACGGGCCTCTTCGTCGGTGTTCGCGGTGGTGCAGATCACAATGTCCATGCCGCGGATCTTGTCGATCTGGTCGTACTCGATTTCGGGGAAGATCAGCTGCTCCTTGATGCCCAGAGCGTAGTTGCCGCGGCCGTCAAAGGCGTCCGCCGAAATGCCGCGGAAGTCGCGGACACGGGGCAGAGCCACGTTGAACAGGCGGTCCAGGAACTCCCACATCCGGTCCTGCCGCAGCGTCACCTTCGCGCCGATGGGCATGCCCTCACGGAGCTTGAAGTTAGCCACGGACTTCTTGGCCTTGGTGATAATGGCCTTCTGGCCGGTGATCTTGGTCAGGTCGCCCACCACTGCGTCCAGCACCTTGGCGTTCTCGCGGGCCTCGCTGCATCCGCAGTTGACCACGATCTTCTCCAGGCGGGGAATCTGCATGGGGCTCTTGTAGCCGAACTTCTGCATCAGAGCAGGAGCGACTTCTTCCTGGTATTTCTTCTTCAGATTGGGATTCGCCATGGTGATTCACTCCTCCTCTCTCAGATTTCAGCGCCGCACTTCTTGCAGACGCGGACCTTTTTGCCGCCCTCGATCTTGTGGGCGGTCCGGGTGGGCTTGTTGCACTTGGGGCACACCCGCTGCACCTTGCAGGCATACAGGGGGGCTTCCTTCTTCACAATGCCGCCCTGCTCGCCCTGACGGCGGGGCTTGGTGTGACGGGAGACGATGTTCACGCCCTCCACAATCACCTTGCCGGCGGCGGGCTGGGTGGCCAGAACCTTGCCCTGCTTGCCCGCGTCCTTGCCGGACAGGACGACGACCAGGTCGTCCTTCTTAATGCTCATTTTATTCATTCCTTCGGTCCCCCCTTAAATCACTTCGGGAGCCAGGGACAGGATCTTCATGTAATCCTTATCGCGCAGCTCGCGGGCAACGGGCCCAAAGATACGGGTGCCCCTGGGGTTCTTGTCGTCCTTGATGAGGACGGCGGCGTTCTCGTCAAACCGGACATAGGAGCCGTCGGGACGGCGCACGCCCCGGGCGGAGCGGACGATGACGGCCTTCACCACGTCGCCCTTCTTCACCTGGCCGCCGGGAGCCGCCTTACGCACGGACGCGACGATCACATCGCCGATGTTGCCGAACTTGCGCTTGGAGCCGCCCAGAACCCGGATGCACTTGATTTCCTTGGCGCCGGTATTATCGGCCACCTTCAGATAAGATTCCTGCTGAATCATACTGGCACCTCCTTACTTCGCCTTCTCGATGATCTCGACCAGACGCCAGCGCTTGTCCTTGGACAGGGGGCGGGTCTCCATCACGCGAACGCGGTCGCCCACGCGGCACTCGTTGTTCTCGTCGTGGGCCTTCAGCTTATAAGTTCTCTTGACAATCTTCTTGTACAGGGGATGGGCCACGCGGTCTGCGATGGCAACCACAATCGTCTTGTCCATTTTGTCCGAAACGACCAAGCCGACTCTGGTTTTACGGGAAGATGTTCTGTTTTCCACTTACAATTCCTCCTTACCGGCCGGCGGAAGCAATCTGCTTCTCACGGATCATGGTCTTGACTCGGGCAATATCCTTCTTCACTTCAGCGATTCGGATGGGGTTCTCCAGCTGATTGGTCGCATGCTGAAGGCGAAGGTAAAACAAATCCTTTTTCAGGTCGTTCAGCTTGGCGTCCAGCTGTTCGGGGGTCATCGCGCGCACTTCACTTGCCTTCATCCTTATTCACCACCATTCTCGGTCTCGGCAGCTTCACGGGTCACAACCTTGGTCTTGATGGGCAGCTTGTGGCTGGCCAGACGCAGAGCCTCGCGGGCGACCTCCTCGGAAACGCCGGCAATCTCAAACATCACGCGGCCGGGCTTGACGACAGCGACCCAGTATTCCGGGGAACCTTTACCGGAACCCATGCGGGTCTCGGCGGGCTTTTCGGTGATGGGCTTGTCGGGGAAAATCTTGATCCAGACCTTACCGCCACGCTTGGTGTAACGGGTCATGGCGATACGGGCGGCCTCAATCTGATTGCTGGTGATCCACGCGGGCTCCTGAGCCTGGAGGCCGAAATCGCCGTAAGTCACGGTGTTGCCTCTCAGGGCCTTGCCCTTCATCCGTCCGCGGTGAACGCGGCGGTATTTCACTCTCTTAGGTAGCAGCATTAGCGAGCGCCTCCTTCCTTGGGAGCTCCGCCGTTATTGGGGCGGTTATAGCCCTGTCCGGCAGGACGGTTATTGTTGTTATTGCGATTATAGCCGTTGTTGTTGCGGTTGAAACCACCCTGGCGGCGGTCACCGTCCCGGCGGGGCCGGCGGTCGCGTTCGCTGCGCTCACGGGGAGGCTTGCTGGTGTCCATGGTGCGGGGGGTGGTCCGCAGGGTCTGGCTGAGCACCTCGCCCTTGTAGATCCACACCTTCACGCCGATGCGGCCGTAGGTGGTGGCAGCCTCCGCAAAGCCGTAGTCAATGTCGGCCCGCAGGGTCTGAAGGGGAATGGTGCCGTCGTGATAGTGCTCGACGCGGGCGATCTCCGCGCCGCCCAGACGGCCGGAGCAGCAGGTCTTGATGCCGCGGGCGCCCATCCGCATGGCGCGGCCCATGGCGTTCTTCATGGCGCGGCGGAAGCCGATGCGCTTCTCCAGCTGAGCGGCGATGTTCTCGGCCACCAGCTGGGCGTCCATGTCGGGGCTCTTGACCTCGACGATCTTCAGGTCAACCGGCTTGCCGATCATGGCGGTCAGCTTGGCCTGGAGACGGGTGATGTCCTCGCCGCCCTTGCCGATGACCACGCCGGGACGGGAGCAATGCAGGTAGATCCGAACCTTGGCATTGTCGCGCTCGATCTCGATCTTGGGGATACCGGCGGAATAGAGGGTCTTCTTCAGATACTCACGCAGCTTGTAGTCTTCCACAACCAGGTCGCCGACCTTTTCGTTGCGGGCATACCAGCGGGAGTCCCAGTCCTTGATAACGCCCACGCGCAGTCCGTGGGGATTCACTTTCTGTCCCATAGTCTACCTCCTCGCTTACTTTTCTTTCACCACGACGGTGATGTGAGAAGTTCTCTTGTTGATCCGGTACGCGCGGCCCTGGGCCCGGGGTCTCATCCGCTTGATGATGGGGCCGGGATTGGCAAAGGTCTCGGAGACGTACAGCTTCTCAGGGTCCATGCCGTGGTTGTTCTCCGCGTTGGCCGCGGCGCTCTTGAGGAGCTTCAGCAGGTATTCAGAGGCAGCCTTGGGGGTCTGCATCAGGATCGCGGTGGCCTGACCCACGCTCTTGCCCCGGATCAGATCGCAGACGATCTTGACCTTCCGGGGGGAGATGCGGGCGTATTTCAAAACAGCTCTTGCTTCCATTTCTTTCTCCTCCTTACTTGGTCTTGCTGCCGGCATGACCCTTGAAGGTACGGGTGGGAGCAAACTCGCCCAGCTTGTGGCCGACCATATCCTCGGTCACATAGACGGGGACGTGCTTGCGTCCGTCATGCACAGCGATGGTGTGACCCACGAAGGCAGGGAAGATGGTGGACGCGCGGGACCAGGTTTTCAGCACTTTCTTCTCGCCGGTCTGGTTCATGTCGTTGACCCGCTTCAGCAGCTCGGGAGCGCAAAAGGGGCCCTTTTTGATGCTTCTGCTCATGTTTTAATGCCTCCTTACTTTGCGTTGCGGCGCTTGACGATGAACTTGTCGGTGCGGTTCTTCGTCTTGCGGGTCTTGTAGCCCATGGCGGGCTTACCCCAGGGGGTGACAGGGCTGGGACGGCCAACCGGGCTCTTGCCCTCGCCGCCGCCGTGGGGGTGGTCGCAGGGGTTCATGACAGAGCCGCGGACCGTGGGACGCCAGCCCATGTGACGCTTGCGGCCGGCCTTGCCGATGTGGATATTGGCGTGGTCGATGTTGCCCACCTGACCGATGGTGGCCTTGCAGTTGACCCGCACATAGCGGTACTCGCCGGAGGGCAGGCGGATCTGAGCCAGATCGCCTTCCTTGGCCATCAGCTGAGCGGCCACACCGGCGGAGCGGACCAGCTGGGCGCCCTTGCCGGGGTAGATCTCGATGTTGTGGATAAAGGTACCCACAGGGATGACCGCCAGGCTCATGCAGTTGCCGGGCAGGATGTCGGAGCCGTCGCCGGTCATGATGATGTGGCCGGGCTTCAGGCCCACGGGCGCCAGGATATAGCGGCGCTCGCCGTCCTCGTACTCAATGAGGGCGATGTTGGCGGAACGGTTGGGGTCATACTGAAGGTTGATGACCGTGGCCTTGCCCTCCTTGTCCCGCTTGAAGTCGATGACGCGGTACTTCTGCTTGTTGCCACCGCCGTGGTGGCGGACGGTGATACGGCCGTAGCTGTTGCGGCCGGCGTTCTTTTTCAGAACCTCGGTCAGGCCGCGCTCAGGCTTGGCCTTCTTGTCGATGCCCTCGAAAGCGGACACAGTCATGTGACGGCGGGAGGGCGTCGTGGGCTTATAAGTCTTGATAGCCATTGTTCAGTCTCCTCCTTACACCATGCCCTCGAAGAACTCGATGGTCTTGGAATCTTCGGTCAGCTTGACGACCGCCTTTTTCCAGTGGGGGCGGCGGCCCTGGGGCTGAGCGCCCAGGCGCTTCTTCTTGCCGTCCATGTTCAGGGTGGTGACCTTCTCGACCTTGACGCCGAAGATCTCTTCCACCGCCTTGGCGATCTCGATCTTGTTGGAGTTCCGGTCCACCTCGAAGGTGTACTTCCGGTTCTCCGTCTCGCTCATGGACTGCTCGGTGATGATGGGGCGCTTGATAATATCATAAGCGGTAGCCATTACGCGAACACCTCCTCGATGGTGGCCAGCGCGGCTTTGTCAATGATGAGCTGGCTGGCGTTGACAATGTCGTAGACATTGATCAGGTTGGCGGGGCTGGTGACCACGCCGGGGATGTTCCGGGCGGACTTGACCACGTTGGGGCAACTGGTCACGACCACGGACTTGCCGGCCTTGACCGCGTCCAGGAAGCCCTTGAAGGTCTTGGTCTTGATCTCGTCCATGCTCAGCCCGTCCACCACCAGCACGTTGCCGGAGGCGGCCTTGTCGGACAGAACGGACTTGAGGGCCAGGCGCTTGACCTTTTTGTTCAGGGAATAGCTGTAATCCCGGGGCTTGGGGGCGAACACGATGCCGCCGTGGGTCCACTGGGGGGCCCGGGTGGATCCCTGACGGGCGTGGCCGGTGCCCTTCTGGCGCCAGGGCTTGATGCCGCCGCCGGAGACCTCCGCGCGGGTCAGCGCGGACTGGGTGCCCTGACGGCAGTTGGCCAGGTGGTTCTTGACCACGCTGTGGACCACGGTCTGGTTGGGCTCGATTCCGAAGACGGCGTCGGAGAGCTCCACTTCGCCGACCTTCTTGCCGGCCATATCATAAACGGTTGCCTTAGGCATTTGGTATCTCTCCTCTCTTATTTGTTACGGGCGGACGCCTTCTGGGGATTGACGCGGGCGGACGCCTTCTGCGGGTTGACGCTGACGCCGGCGGCCGGGCCCTTCTTCTCCGCGATATGCTTGACGGTGCTGCGGATGATCACCACGCCGCCCTTGGGGCCGGGGACCGCGCCCCGAATGGCGATCAGGTTGTACTCGGGGTCCACCTTGACCACGTCCAGATTCTCGATGGTGACCTGGTCCACGCCCATATGGCCGGCGCCAATCTTGCCGGGCAGGACGCGGGAGGGGTCGGTGCTGGATCCCATAGAGCCGGGATGACGGTGGATGGGGCCGCCACCGTGGGTGTTCCGCATGACGTGGGCGTTGTGACGCTTGACCACGCCGGCGTAGCCCTTACCTTTGCTGATGCCGGTCACGTCCACGTGATCGCCGGCCGCGAAGGTGTCGGCCTTGATGACGTCGCCCACGTTGAGGGAGTCAGCGTTGTTGAGCTTGAACTCCTTCAGCACTTTCTTCAGGGCGCCGCCGGCCTTTTTCAGGTGGCCCAGCTCGGGCTTGGTGAGCTTGCGCTCGGGCACATCCTGGAAGCCCAGCTGAACGGCGGAGTAGCCGTCCTTTTCCACGGTCTTCTTCTGGATGACGGTGCAGGGGCCGGCCTCGATCACCGTAACGGGGATGACCTTGCCGGCTTCATCGAAAATCTGGGTCATGCCGACCTTTTTGCCGATGATTGCCTTTTCCATGGTGTCTTTCCTCCTAATAGGTTATTGGTTGACGCGCTTCCCATTGGGCTGGTTTTGTCACGCCAACTTGACCCGCTCATCTCAAAACGCGATGAGCTGCGGTACTAACAAGGTAATTGGCCGGGAGATCAGAGCTTGATTTCAATCTCCACGCCGGCGGGCAGCTCCAGGGCCATCAGGGCCTCCACGGTCTTGGGGGAGGGCTTGACGACGTCGATGAGCCGCTTATGGGTGCGGCGCTCGAACTGCTCCCGGCTGTCCTTGTACTTATGGACGGCCCGAAGGATGGTGACAACCTCCTTCTTGGTGGGCAGAGGGATGGGACCGGAGACCGTGGCGCCGGTGCGCTTGGCCGTCTCGACGATCTTCTCGGCGCTCTGGTCGATGAGCTGATGGTCATAGGCCTTCAGTCGAATACGGATCATTTCTTTCTGTGCCATGTTGGATTGTCCTCCTTATTGACATACGAAGTGTGTTGCAGGCTTCCTTAATAACCGCGCTTCGTACGGTGAGAAATAATCAATACACTTTCCCGTGCGTATCACTCCATGACAGAAGGAAAACCGGCGCAACCTAAGCCGGCCGGTTCTGTTCCGCGTGGTGATATACGCGCATACAGAAGATTTCTCAGCCGCCCGATTCTAGCTCGGACATACTCCGCGGAAGTTACCGGTTTAAGCCGCAATCTCCCGCATCATCGCAGTACACGCCCATACAGGCGCTTAATTATTGTACCGCAGAATGCACCATAAAGTCAAGCCTTTTTTATTTTTTCCGTTCGTTTTTTTGCCGGTATTCCCCGTGTTCGCCGGTTTTTTCTTGTGCAGATTTGGGAGAAATGCCATAAAAGCCGCCCGCCTCCGTTTAAGATCTTATCCGCAGATTCGGACGCGCGCATCCCTGATTTGTGGATAGGCTCTAAGGAAGCAGGCGGTTTTCTATTTTTTCCGGTTCCAGGTCCGGATCTGCTCCAGCTGTTCGCCGGTAAGAAGCCGCTTGGGCAGGAGGCTGCTGGTTTTTTTGTCTGTGTACAGCAGCAGATTGTCCTTTGTTTCCACCAGCCTCGTAGTTCCCCAGGTGAACACAGCGCTGGCGCCGTTGGCCTCCATCCGCCAGCCCCGCTGGCTCAGCCAGTAATCCATTTCCGCCTCCGCCAGAGGCAGACGTTTGCAGCTGGACCGGTGGTATCCTTCGTACAGGGCAGGAATGGCTGCCAGAATGACTGCCGGAACCGCAAAGGACTGAATCCGGGTATCACTGGTCCAGAAGGCGATGACAGCCACTACCAGAACCACAACGAGGCACATCCGCAGATAGGGCCCCAGGGCCACCCGGCGGAGGGACTGCATATACTCCGGCGGCTTAATTCCCCGAACCGCCACATGAAGCTCTTCCATTTTCCCCCCTATGCCGGTTTCCGGCCGCCCACGCAGGACCCGATGAGGTCATCGGGCCCTGCGTGCGGCAACCTTCCGGCAGCACGCAGCTTGAAGTTCTTTTTGCTTCTTTTTCTTTCAAGTAAAAGAAGTTCCTCAGTACGCCACACCCCAGTAGACCATTTTCTTGGCGGGCTTGCCGCAGCAGGCGCACACATCGCTCAGGCGCTCCTGCTCGAAGGGGATGCACCGGGAGGTCATGCCCGCCTCCTCCTTCATCCGCATCTCGCACGCCAGCTCTCCGCACCACATGGTCTTAATAAAGCCGCCCTGCTCCTCCTGGAGCTTCTTGGCCTCCTCCAGGGAAAAGGCGGGATAGCAGTGCTCATCCAGGTTCTTCTTGGCCTTGGCGTACATCCCATCATGAATCGAATCCAGCATCTGAGCGACGGTCTCCTCAAGGTTGTCCAGGGAAACAAAGCTCTTCCCGCCGCTGTCCCGGCGGACCAGCACGCACTGGTTTTTCTCCATGTCCTTGGGGCCCAGCTCCAGCCGGAGGGGCACGCCCTTCATCTCGTACTCCGCGAACTTCCAGCCCGGGGACTGGTCGGAGTCGTCCATCTTCACCCGGAAGCCCGCCTTCCTCAGCCGGTCCGCCACCGCCTGGTTAGCCTCGATGACCCCTTCCTTGTGCTGGGCCACGGGAATGACAATCACCTGAATGGGCGCGACCCGCGGCGGCAATACCAGGCCGTTGTCGTCACCGTGGGTCATGATGATGCCAGCGATGGTGCGGGTGGAGTAGCCCCAGGAAGTCTCAAAGGGGGTCTTCTGCTGGTTGTCTTTGTCTGTAAACGCAATATCAAAAGCCTTGGCGAAGCCGTCTCCAAAGTAGTGGCTGGTACCGTTTTGCAACGCCTTCTTGTCGTGCATCATACACTCGATGGTATAGGTACGCTCCGCCCCCGCGAACTTCTCCTTGTCTGTCTTGAGGCCCATGACCACAGGCATGGCCAGAAAATTCTCGCAGATGTCCGCGTACAGCCGGTGCATCCGCTCGGTCTCCTCAATGGCCTCCTCCGCCGTGGCGTGAAGGGTGTGTCCCTCCTGCCACAGGAATTCCCGGTGGCGCAGGAAGGGCCGGGTGGTCTTCTCCCAGCGCAGCACCGAGCACCACTGATTGTACAGCAGGGGCAGGTCCCGCCAGGAGTGAACAATGTGGCTCCAGTGCTCACAGAACAGGGTCTCACTGGTGGGCCGGACACACAGCCGCTCCTCCAGCTCCTCGCTGCCGCCGTGGGTAACCCAGGCGCACTCGGGGGCAAAGCCCTCCACATGGTCCTTCTCCTTCTGAAGCAGGGATTCGGGGATCAGCACAGGCATGGCCACATTTTCATGTCCTGTCTCTTTAAACCGCCGGTCCATCTCCCGCTGGATGTTCTCCCAAATCGCGTAGCCGTAAGGCCGAAGAATAAACATACCCTTTACACTGCTGTAGTCGATCAGGTCCGCTTTCCGGCACACATCCGTGTACCACTGAGTAAAATCCACGTCCATGGACGTGATTTGCTCCACCTGTTTCTTGTCCTTTGCCATAGTCGTTCCGTCCTTTATCTGAAATTCCAAACGCACAACAATTCGTGCGGTTTTTTTATTGTATTGCCTGCGGCGAAAAAAGTCAAGGGCGGAGCGTTCACGGAAACTGACAAAGCGCGGCCCAAGCCATATTAAGCGCCTATCTCAAACTGATTCGCACGCATCTAGCCTGCATAGTTTCCGCCATGCTTCACAAAAATCCCCGGCAATCCGCAAAGGATTGCCGGGGGGTTTGGCTTTTCTTGACGAAAATTCTGACGGCGCAGTCTGCGCACGCCGGATTCCGGGATAGGCTCTAAGCGTGTGGACTCCACAAAACGGACAAAAAGAATCCCGTTTCCGCCTGCCGGAAACGGGAGCTTTTCACTTAGAGATAGAAATTGTGGTTGCCGATGGTCTCGCAGTAGGGCCGGTTCCGGCCAGCCCAAGAGCGTCCAGCCGCTTGAGAGGCCACGAAATACAGGCTGTCTTCGGCCTCCCGCGCCCCGTCCAGGCACAGCTTCGCCGCAATCACGCTCTCCACGTTGGGCGTGGCGTGAATGGTGCCGCTGGACGCCGGGGTGAACTGGTGGACCCCATACCGGCAGTCAAAAATCACGTCGTAGACGTTGTTGGGGAAAATGGGGCTCTCCACCCGGTTGAGAATCACCGAGCCGACCGCCACCTTGCCGCGCAGAGGCTGATTTCCGCTCTCCGCGTTGATGATGCGGGCCAGCCAGTAGACGTCGTCCGCCGAATAGTACAGGTCGCCATAGGTGGCCACTCCCTGGCCGGAGGTCAGCTCCACCGTGTTGGTCTCGCCGTTCCACGCCACATCCAGATCAAAGGCCTTGGCCATCGTCCGCACCGGAATCATGGTGGTGTTGCCCCAGAGGCAGACCACAGAGTCGCCGGTGTAGAGATACCGGCCGTTGGCCACCAGATAGGGGTCTCCCAGCTCGCCCTGGATAAACCAGCTTCCATCCGGGGCAACCGCCATGACCGTCTGATCCTCCATGGTTACGATCATATCCCCAATGCTCTCGCAGAAAGCGCGGAAGGAAACGTAAGACGTGCCGCTTTCAGCCACACACACGGTCAGGCCAGTGTCCTCACCGTCCAACGTTACGTTTGCGTCCGCCGCGAATGCGGGAACCGTCATCAGTACCATCAGGATACCGAACAGCATCAGGATTCGTTTCACTACATCACTTCCTATAATCATTTGAATTAACAGCAGGTTTGTATTTTGTCTTAACCTTTTGTAACCGCATTGTAACTCTTTTGACTCCGAAATGCAAGATTTAATTTGCCGCGTCCAAAAACGCCCCCACTTTTTCCGTCAAAAAAGTACTTGAATTCCATTCACTTCCCCTGCTTTACCAGCGGATTGTATCATTCTAATTCAAAAGCCGTCAAAACGCCGAAAAGCTTATTTTCATTATTTCCGGCGTTATTTAAACCGCTTTTCAAGGGCTTTTAGGAAAAATCCGGCGCATTTTGGCCGGAAACACGGATACGGAAAAGGTCTGATTTTCAGGTCCAAAAGGCCGCCTTTGTCAATGTTGCCTCCTTCCTCCGGCCGGCGCTTCCAGGCCCGCCTTCAGTATCACCTAGTTTTTTCCTTTTCATACACAAGTTTCTTATTCCCGCTTCTCCAAGCACTATGCAGCCAGCATATTGACGTGAGATGTTCTTCTTGATACAATCAAATTGTATATTTTATACAACTAAAATCTTTGCAGCAGAATGAGAAGGGAGAACACACAATGAAACGAGTCCTGAGTATGGCCTTAGCGCTGCTCCTTTGCCTGTCCCTGCCGCCTGCCTGCTTCGCCGCGGCCGAAGAAGCGAGCCAGCCCTTATTACGACAATGACAAGGTTCAGCAGGACAGCACTCTGACAACCCGATACGCTGAGCTGCTGAAGCAGAACGGCTTCCTGTATGCGGGCAAACACCGCTGCAACAGCGAAATCTGCGATATCTATACCGACGGCAAGATTGACGTTGTGGTGGGCCAGCAGTTCGGCCGTTTCTGCGTGCTGGTGATGAATACCGCCTTCTTCTCCGAGGGCAAGCCTCTGGCCGAATTAGGCAATCCAAATGATTACGCTTATCAGGCCCTGGATTACTACTACACCCACATGAAATTCCCCGACACTATGGAGGTTCTGAGCATCCGCTGCGGCGAGTACGACCGCGTAAGCCACTATGACGGCGCACCGGACTGGGCCAAGCCCAGCGGAACCATTCTGGACATGGGCCACCAGTATTTTATGGTGCAGATCACCATTCGGGCCGCCAACTCCTTCGGCGCGCTGACGACCAGCACCTATGTTTCACTGTTCGACATCACCAGCGGAAAAACCTACCACGATCTGGTTGGATACGCGGAGTCCATGGCTGACGGCGCATGGGGCAGCCGGAAGCTGGAATGGATGGATGTGAAGAGCGAGGCCCTGATGCTGGCGGCATCGGTCAATTTCCCCGAGCTGACAAGGGAGGAAATTCAGAGTTTGGTTGACATGGTGCGGTCATAACATGGTCTGCAACAATCAAAAACCCGGCGCGGCATTTGCCGCGCCGGGTTTTTGCCGGAAGCATCACAGGGCAAGCCAGTCCTCCACAACGCCGTCCAGGGAAACGGGCGTCACGCAGTTGCGGACCAGCAGGTCCATCAGCTCATGAATCCGCTGTGCGCTTACCGTCAGGTTGGGAATGGACCGGGTGTCCTGAACCGTTCCCTCGGAGAAGGATGTAACCTGTACCCCGTAGCTCTCTCCGATGGCCGCTCCGCCAGCCTCAGCCTCCTCCGCCAGCAGGCAGTACTCGAAGCTGTACGGCTGTCCGCTTTGGTCCGTTTCCGTCCTCCTTGCCACAGAAATCTTTCGCATGGTTTGCACCTCCTTTCCTTCTAAAACCCAAGAGCATAGTACGATTATATCCGCTTTTCAGGGGATATCCAGCACTTTTACTCACGGTTTTTCGACGAGCTCCGGCAGGAATTACAGGTTGTAATCCATTCCCGGTCGTTTCTCAGGGGGAAGGTGTCGAATCCATGTTCTTTCCGTTGGACGATTACAAAAACGCGGAATTTCAACTTACCGTGAAAACGGCCTGTAATCGGTTTTCAACAGCCGTTTTTCCACATTTCCACGATAAAATGTTCAAAATTCTCTCTGGTATACAGAATGTTTACCACTTCCAGGAAGGCGTTGGCGGTCAGGTGCTCCGGCAGGTCCAGACGGCCCAAAAGCTCCTTCCGGCGGGCTGCGCTGTCCGTCCCTCCGGTCAGGCCCCAGGCGTAAAAATCCGCCTTTGTCACCGGCGTCCGGTCCGCCTCCGCCGGGGCGTCCTCGTCCAGAATGGTGGCTCCCGCCCGGCGGAGGGCGGCCTCCAGCACCTCCGGCCGCATGCCCTCCACACCCAGCTTGCCCTCCTTGCCGGGCCGGCGCTTCCGCCGCTCCCGCCCAGGCAGGTCGGGAATATAGGCCTGCTTCACCTGCTCCGGCGGCAGGATGCCTTTCAAATGGTTCCGAATGAGAAAGCCCGCGCCGTCGCTGTCGGTCAGCACAATGAGGCCCCGCTCCGCCGCGACGCGGCGGAACAGGGCGGCCTTCTCCGGCTGCTTGAACACCTGGAAGCCGCCGGTCTCCAGGATCAGGGCGTCCACCACCTGAGACAGGGTGTTCTTGTCATAACGGCCTTCCACGATGATAGCCTCTTTGATTTTCAGCACAGTCCGTCCCTCCGTCCGGCCTCTCTCCAGGTGGCCCGCACCAGACGGGCGGAAACCACCGTGTCAAAAATTGCGGACCCTTCGCCGCTTCCTCCGGCGGTCCCGGCGCTGATGACCGCGCCGCGGCGGTACGCTGAAATCATCCGCTGCGCGGCAAGGGCCGCGTTCACCTTGCCCGCGCCGGAAAAGAGGGCGGTGGCAGGAACGCCCTCCAACTTCCCGCTGTAACAGGCCAGCGTGGTGTTTTTTGCGGGCTCCCATTGGCCCGGCATGGCCGGGAAGGGGGCCAGCTCCCCGGCTGAGGCGCATAGAACTCCAATTCTCAAGCCCTTCTCCTTTCCCCGGAGGCGGAGACCGGCATAGCCAGCTGAAGGAGCAGGTCGATAAGCAGCTCCTCATTGTCCCTCCCGGTGCTCTTCATTGCAAGGTCGGTCTCCCCGGCCAGCCGCACCGCCCGGCGGCACCAGCCCAGGGAGTACCGGCGGCAGGACTGAAGCAGCCGCTGGGCCGGATAGCTCTGCCGCATGCCCCAGAGCTCCATGAGATACGACGCCTGCTTCTTGTGCTCCAGGGCCAGCCGGGCGGAATAGAGCTGCCGCAGCTGCCTGCCCAGCACGGAGAGAATCATGATAGGCTCCTGCCGGAGCTGGAACAGGTCGCCCAGCACCGCCGCCGCCCGGTCGAAGTCTCCGCTGGCAATGGCGTCGGTCATCCTGAACACCACCGCGTCCAGCACTGGGGCAGCCACTGCGTCGATGTCCTCCCGGGTGACTTTGCCGCCCTTGGCGTAAGCGCCGATTTTCTCCACCTCGGACACCAGGCCGGTCATCAGCCCGCCGCAGAGGAAGATAAGGTATTCCGCCTGCGCGCTGTCAATCTCCTTCCCCAGGGCCCGGAACCGCCGCTTGAGCCAGCTCACCAGGTCGCCCTGTTCCTGACGGCTGAACTGGACCACGCTGCCGTACTCCTTCAGGGCCTGGGCCAATTTGGTGCGGGCGTCCGCCTTGTAGGGAATCAAATCATAGATAAAAATCAGGCAGACGTAATCCGGCAAACCGGCAAAGAGGGAAATCAGCTTCTGCCGCTGCTCCTCTCCGGCCTTGAACAGGTCGTAGTCGTAAACCAGCACCAGGGTCCGTTCACTCATCATAGGCAGGCAGTCCACGGCGGCGGACAGCTTTTGTGCGTCCAGCTCCTTCCCCTGGAAGATATGGAGGTTGAATTCCTCCATCCCGCCGCTGAGCAGCTTCTTTTTCAGCTCCCCCAGGTAGTAGTCCCGGAGGTAGTCTTCCTCTCCGTGGAACACATACAGACGGCCCGGCGTGCCCGCCGGTATGTCCTTCTTCAGCTGTTGATAGGCGTCGTTGTCCGCCTTCTTTTTGGGTGGCATATGGAATTCCTTCCTTTCCAGAGGTTGTTATTTTGGGTGCGCGGGGACTTCATCCGTGGTTCCTTAACCCGTTCCCCTGCTTGATTGTTCAAGAAAAGCAGGAGAAAAACTGTATGGTGAGATCGCCTTGCAGGTCCGTGCGGTAAATGTCGGCCTCCGCCGCCCGGTCCAGCACCTCGGGCGCCGGATGCCCATAGCTGTTGTACCCCACCGAGATGAACACATTTTCTGGCCGGACCGCGGCCAGAAGCGCTTCCCCCGTGGCGTACTTCGACCCGTGATGCCCTGCCATCAGCACTTCCACTTGAGGCAGGTCCCCGTACTTCACCAGCCGCCGCTCAATCTCCGCGGTCATGTCTCCCGTCACCAGCAAATCGTTTTCTCCTACCGAGCACAAAACCGACAGCCCCTCCTCATTCCGCTCTCCCGCGCCCAGGGGCGCGTACAGCCGCAGGGTCATGCCGCCAATCTCTGCCGTCTCGTCGTCTGTAATCCACAAAATTTCCGTGCCCTGCTCCTCAGCCGCGTCCAGAATCGCCTTCCGAAGCCCGCTTTCCTCATCCACATCGGGCAGCGCCAGTGTTTTGACGGTGATCCGCCGGAACAGAGCCTCCACTCCGTTGGCGTGGTCGGTGTGGAAATGGGTCAGCACCAGCAGGTCCAATTCGTCCTTCCCCAAGTCCAGCAGCCGGTCCGCCAGCAGGTCCCCCGGATCATCCAGGGAGGAGCCGCCGCAGTCAATCGCAGCCGTTCCCTCCTTTGTATATGCCAGCACGCACTGGCCTTGTCCCACGTCCAGAGCCGTGACGTTGAACACTCCGGCATAGGCCTCCTGCCGGGCGAAAAGCAGCGCCATACAGAACCCCAGCGCCAGTGCTGCTGCCGGAACCGCCCAATAGCGCCGCAGGAGCCTGCTCAGGCAGAGGGTGATCACCGTCACCAGGAGGGCCAGCACCCAAGCGCTCAAATGGACGCTCCGGGTGGAGAAGGCAGCGAAGGACAGCCTGCTCAGCCAGTTCGCCATCTCCTCCACATAGACCGCCAGGGCGGAGGCCGGAGGGGCCAGCAGCTGAGCCAAAGGCAGCCAGAGACACCCCAGAAGCGCCATGAGCATGCCCAGTCCGAAGAGGATGCTCACTGCCCAGAGGACCAGCAAGTTGGCCAGGGGCGCAATGATGGACACCACCTCAAAATAGTAGGCCACCAGGGGTGTGGTAAACGCCATTGCCCCCACGGTCGTGGAGAAGCTGGAGATCAGAAGATCCCCCAGAGGCCCCAGCCGCTCCTTTCCGGTCCGGTGGCAGATCTTTGGGGACAGCCAATCGTACACCTGCCGGGACACCACGAAAATGCCTGCTACCGACGCGAAGGAAAGCTGCAATCCGATGCTGGCCGCGGCGTAGGGGTTCCAGGCCAGCAGGAGGAACAGGGCAAAGGAAAGGGTGGTGGGCGGGTCGTTCTCCCGGCTGAGGGCGGGCGCAAGCAGAATGATAATCTGCATGATGACCGCCCTTGTGATCGAGGGCGTAAAGCCCGCCGCGCCGGCAAAGAGAATGAGCACCGGCACACACCAGAGGCTCAGCCGTCTCTGGCGGCCAACCGGGAGGGTGAGCAGGCCCACCAGGAAGGTCATGTGCATGCCGGACACGGCCACCACATGAGACAGGCCGGTCCGGGACAACGAGGTGGTGAACTCATCGGTCAGTCCCGCCCGGTTTCCTGTCAGCAGGGCGGAGACGAACCCGGCCTGTTCCGGGTCCATCACCTGTCCGGCCACGGTTTCCAGCCTGCGGGCCAGCTTGGCGTACCACACATCCGGCCCGTTGGCCGCCCCTGGCTCCACAGACCAGTCTTCTTCTCCGTAAATCCGGAGGAAGATTCCCTTTGCGGTGTACCAGGTTACATCTTTGCCTTGAACTCGCACGGCGGAGTAAAATTTCCCGCTGCCGGTAAGCCGGTCCCCTGGCTCGAGGGCTTCCGCCTCCTGATTCAGGTAGAGCAGCGCGGTGACCGGCGCTCTGTCCATCTCCAGGGACACGGGCAGCCGGACGCCGAAAGCGCTTTCCACCGGGTAGTCCAGAACCGTGGCGGTATAGGGTCCCTCCGTTCCGATGACGGCCTCCGCAGGCGCATAAAAGGCCAGCCGGTACACAGTGCACCAGGCAAATGCGATGGTCAGACCGGCCAGCGCGAGCCGGGCCTGACGCTTCCACCCAGCCCGAAGGAACAGCGATCCTCCCAACAGAAGGAGGGCGGTCAAAGCCGCCCAGGGCCAAAGGGATTCCGGCAAAAGAAGCTGAGCCAGAAAAACGCCGCAGCAGAAGGGCGCGGCAAAACAGGCCAGCTTACGCATGGTTTGCAGGGTCGTCGGTCAGACCCAGGATATAGTCTGTTGTGGTATGGTACAGCTCTGAGAGCTTAATCAGCGCCCAGACCGGGATTTCCCGCTCGCCGGTTTCATAGCGGCGGTAGACCTCCCGGTTCATCATCAGGTATTTCGCAATGGCTTCCTGCGTTTGGTCGCTGTCTTCACGCAAATCTCGGATGCGATGAAAGTACATGGAATCACCCCTATGAAATGCTACCATTTGGTAACATGCCAATCGGAGTTTTGCCACTATACGACAGTATTATACGAAAAAAACAGGAGTGGCGCCGCTTTCGCCGCGCCACTCCTGATGAAACTTCACAATGCTTTCGGTCCGCAAGCCATCAAGCCGCAGGCCGGACGAGAACCTCTTCCGTCTTTCCCTGAAGGATAGTGGTCTCGAAGGGACGCAGCTGTCCGTTATTCTCATCCCGGCCCTGAAGCACAAACCGGCTGTCAGCCTGTCCCATCTGCTCAGCCGCCTCAGCCGAGGCCTGCCAGGTCAAGGGATCGCTGGCGGGATTGCGGTAGCGGTTGAAAATAACGCCCAACTGGGTATCCCCGGATTCCATCCAGCCGGTCATCATGTTCATATCGCCTGCGCTGTCGCCGCAGACCATCACGGGACCCTGTCCGTCGTACTTCGGTGCGATAAAGTTGGTGATGATCTGGCTCTTGCCAGGCCCCTGGGTTTGGGCATACATGCCCTCGCCGCCCCAATCATAGTTGTACTCGTTCGTATAACGTCCGTTCTCGTCCAGGCAGCAGCGCATGGCGAAAATGTGATCGGCAGGCACGCCGTAGCCGAACTGGTCGCTGGCTGCGTGAATGAGGTCATAGGGGGAGGCGGAAATGATGTAAATATCAAATCCATTGGCCTCCAGGGTGCGGTAGAGGTCAATCAGCTCATCGGTGAACGAGATGCCCGTATCCACCTGAACAGACACCATACCCGCGCTGGTCTCCATATCAGCGGGAGACGTCCAGGTGTCAGGCGCGTAGCGGCCATATGTGGACCAATAGGTGTTGGACTCGGTGGCCAGGCTGTAAACCTCGTCAGGGGTCATACCGGAGAGCAGATAGATGGACCAGGGATAGGCCACAGAATCTGGTAGGCCAGCAGGGCGTTTCCGATGTCGTAGATGGTGGAGGTGTTGTCGAAGTCGAAGCACACATACCGGTTCTGGTTTGCGTTTTTGTCGATGAGGTCCTGAATCCGGGCCCGCGTGGCAGGAGCCCAGTTCCCGGTAATCAGCTGGGCGGGGTCCGGCTTGTAGTGGCCGTTGGTGTCAATGGATGCCGTATTGGACGCGGCGTCCCACTCCAGACCCACGTCCACTGCGGCGGCAAGGTCCCGCAGCTTGAAGTAATTGTTTCCGTCCAGGTTGTAGCCCTGAATGGGGGCCTGAGAACCGTTCACTTCAATGGCGGTGGTGGCAGGTCCGGCGGCCGCAGGGGCGGCGAAGGCGATAACGGAGTTGATTCCAAACAGGAAGGCCAGCGCAAGGGCAGTCAGGGAGGTCACTGCCTTTCGGGTGGCTGCGGTCTTTTTCATAGTCGCCTCTCCTTTCGGGATTTGAGCGGAGCAATCCGCCCGAATGTTTTTTGTTGAAACGCTTCTGCACATGCTTGTGCGCTGACCCCAGGCCCGGCGCGATACCGTCCGCGCCGGGTCTGAGGCCGTCACAGCTATGTGCAAAGCAGCTGTCCTCTGATGTTGTGATTACTTTGCCGCAGCGGCCTCCTGACGTTCGACCTGAGGAACTGCCAGAATCTTGGCAAACAGGATGCCGATGACGCCGCCGCACACCTGGCCCACAAACACGGGGATCAGGAGGTTGGGCTGAAAGTTGACATTAAAGGCCAGGAAATCGCCGATGCAGTAGCCGCCGCACACCAGGAAAGCCAGGCAGGTCACCTTATCCTGGGGGCGCATATCCTTGATGAAGGGGAACAGGGCCAGGCCGTTGGGCAGGCAGGCCACCAAGCCGATGCTGCCGCTGGTCTCCAGGCCGGCCAGGCGGCCCAGCTTTTCCAGGGGCTTGCTGAGGTACTTGCGGATGAGGGTCACCATGGGGAACGCGCCTGTCAGCATCATGGCGATGGTACCCAGCAGCTCAATGGCCCGGAAGGTGTCCTCCTCGTCGGCCAGAATGGGGTTGAAGCCCCAGCCGATGTGCAGGATGTTGGTGAACAGGCCGGTGTAGTGCTGCACGATGCAGGCCACCACCACGGCGGTCAGAGCCCCGGTCATGATCTTGCCGAAGACCTTGAAGCCCCTGACCATTCCGTTGGGGAACAGCTTCAGGCCCAGGGCCAGCAGCAGGCAAATGACGATCAGAGGGATCAGGTTTTTGATGATCATGCCAATGGTCAGCATCGTTACATGGTCGGGATCGCCGGCGGTGGTGAAGGTGGTGCGGATCGCGGGATGGGTGAAGGCCACAATCAGGCTGGTGATCAGCACGCCGAAGGGCACGGACAAAAAGCCGCTCATGGTGCCCAGGGCCAGGTACTTGTGATCCTCCTTCTCCAGCATGGACAGTCCGATGGGGACGTTGAAGGAGATGGTGGAGGCGCACATGAAGCCGGTGGCGATGATCAGGGGAAACAGATCCGGCGTCTGGCCGATCTCTGTGGCCAAGGCAAAGGAGCCGCAGTCCGGCGCCATGATGAAGGCGGCGGCCAGGACTGGATCGGCGCCCACCAGGTTGAAGATGGGACCGATGTACCTGGGAATGAAGACCGTCAGGAACGGGACAGACGCCATCAGGCCGCAGATGGGAATGAAGAGGTTCGCCATGGCATGAAGGCCTTCATTGAAGGACTGTCCCAGCTCAGACTGGTCGTTGATGATGTAGGAAACGCCGCCCACCACACAGCAGGCCATGATGATGTAGGTGATAATCGTTCCAAACAGTTCCAAAGCTCTCCCTCCGATCCGGTTCAGCCGCCGATGAGCTGGAGGTAGCGGGGGAAGTTGGGATCGTCCAGGAAGGAGCAGGCTTGTACGTCGCGGGTGCGGCCATACTCCCAGTAAAAATCAGGGTCCTTGCCGTAGCAGATCTGAACCAGGGACCAGGTGGACCAGTGGGAGGTCACCAGGAACTTGTTGATGAGCACCCGGGCCCGGGCTTCCTCGCCGGGCTCGCCGCCGCAGTAGGCCCGGAGGTAGGTTTCCTCACACTTGGCGTCCAGGGGGTTTTCCACGCAGACGCAGGCGATATCGTAGTAGCCGTCGTTCATGCCGCTGTACTCCCAGTCGATGACGCGCATGCGCTCGCCCTGAAGCATGAAGTTCTCGGCCAGGGTGTCGTTGTGGCAGGGGACCCGGCGGGGCGGGTTCTTCTTGTAGGCGGCGGCGATACGGTCCAGATTCTCCACCACGCGGTTCCAGCCCTCGTAGCGCTTTTCATAGTTGTGCTCGGCCATAATCACCTTGTACTCCTCAATTTTGGCGATGGGGTCGAAGCTGGTCTTGAACTCCTTGCCGCTGTCGTGGTACTGGCGCATCACCCGGCCGGCCTTCTCCAGAACCTCGTCCCTGGTCTGGAAGTCAACGGGGTGCATGGTGGGCGCGTCGATGTACTCAACAATCTGGGAACCGGTGGCCGGGTCGTAGTAATGAATCTCAGGAGCGATGCCGGTGGCAGCCATTTCGGTGGCGTTGTGCTTCTCGCCGGGGCGGTTGATGTAGGTGGCGGTTCCCTTGCCGGCCAGGCGGATGGCTACCTGGGTGCCGTCCTGGAGGACAGCGCGGAAGTTCTTGTTGGTCAGGCCTCCGGGCATAATTTCAAGTGTCGTCATTTCCTGATGGAAGATATCGCGGGTGAGGTTAATCAGGCGGGTGAAGTCAGCGATTTCATCGTTACGCAGCACGTCTCCAAAAACAGACAGATTGTGTTCCATGATGTTTTCTCCTTCATCTCATATTGGTCTTAACGACCCTGATTTTTTGCCGCAGATGTTTGATTCCAACCCGGTGTGTGGGGCGGCCGGGCTGTTTTCTGCGGCTATCATATTCCCTTGTGCAACACAAATGTCAACCGTTTTTTGTGAAATATCTCAAAAAATTTTTGCTCCCTGCCAGTTTTTTGCTATGTTTTGACAGATTCAGACCTTTGTGATATAATGTGCCGAAAGTTAATGGGGAAGGAGACTTCATGAAGTTCTGTTTCCCGGATGACACATTTGGGAATCTGAAATTTCGTGAGAAGCGCAGATGAAAGAGGAACTGTTATCCATAACCGAGCTGGCCAAGCTCCGGCGTGTGACCAGCGAAACGCTCCGGCACTATGACAGGATTGGCCTGCTCAAGCCGGTCTATGTGAACCCGGAGACAAACTACCGGTATTACTCCATCCGCCAGTACGAGCGGCTGGGCACCATCAAGGAGCTGCGGCAGCTGGGCATGTCCATTGAGGAAATCACGGAGTACTTCAACGGGCGGAACGTGAAAAAGTCTGTGGAGATTCTGACCCGCCACCACCATCTCTTACAAGAGGAAATCCGCCAGAAGATGCTGCTGAGCAAGATACTCAGCCGCAAGCTGCATTTTCTGAGCGAGCTGGAGGAGCAGCCGGTGAGCGATGTGGTCTTTGAGTCCTGCTTTCCCAAGCGGTACATGATAACCTTCGGCGAACCGGCGGGCGGTCCACGGGAGCACGCCTACGCCTTCACCAAACTGGAATGGTATCTGGACGAGACGGCCCCGATTCTGGCCAGCGACCGGGTGGGGGTCTACGCGGACGAGCGCCTGTTGGAACGGAGCGATGAATATATCCCCTCGGTCCCCATGCTGTTTGTGGAGGACAGCGATATCCAGTCTGAGTACAAGCATGAGATCCCAGCCGGCCAGTATCTCTGCATGTACTACCAAAACGGCGGCCTGGAGGAGTATTCCCCCTCCTTTGAGCTGATTAAGGACTACCTCCGGGTCCATAACTACGCTGTCAACGGGAAGATTTTTCAGTTTTACAAGATTGATGTCACCCTGACCAGTGACCCCAGGGAAACGCTGATGGAGATTCAGGTCCCTGTCCGAAGGGCGGACGAGCCCTCGGGAGCATCATGAGAAAAAAGCAGAACACCCGCCTGACTGGCGGGTGTTCTGCTGCTCAAAGGCATATAAAGAGGGAAGAGAAACTTGTGGTTAGTTAAAAGGTGATGTGATTCTTTTTGCGGTAGGCCACATGGGAAATGAACTCCTGCATGAGGCCGGCGGCGGCGATTGCGGTGATGCTGGTGGGATCGTAGGGCGGGGAAACCTCCACGATATCATAGCCGATGATGTTCAGGTCCTTCAGGCCGCGAATGAGCTCCAGCGCCTGAGCGGTGGAGAAGCCGCCGGGAACGGGGGTGCCGGTGCCGGGCGCGTAAGCGGGGTCCAGGAAGTCAATGTCGAAGGTCAGGAACGCCTTGGAGGTGCCCACCCGCTCCTTGATGATTTCGACGATCTCCTGCATGGACATCTTGTGGCACTCGTCGGCCTTGAGCACCTTGTACCCCAGGTCAGTGGAGTTGGTCAGGTCCTCGGGACCGTACAGGCCCTCACGGATGCCCACCTGGATGGACTTGGAGGTGTTCACCAGGCCTTCCTTGGCTGCGTGATAGAAGGGGGTGC
This sequence comes from Oscillospiraceae bacterium, assembly GCA_022793095.1. Classification (GTDB taxonomy): domain Bacteria; phylum Bacillota; class Clostridia; order Oscillospirales; family Oscillospiraceae; genus JAAWCD01. The sequence continues at coordinate 56,972 of JAAWCD010000070.1, forward strand.
CGTGGTTGTAGGGCTTGCCGAAGTACTCGTGGATGGTGTCATAGTGGGCGTCGAAGTGAATCAGGGCCACAGGGCCGTTGACCTTGGCGCAGGCGCGGAGCTCGGGCAGGGTGACGCTGTGGTCGCCGCCCATGGCGATGGGCACGACGCCTTTTTCAAAGAAGGGCAGCATGCCCTCGGTGATGATGTCAAAGGACTCCTCAATGTAGCCGGGAACAGAGCCCAGGTCTCCGTAGTCAACGCCGGAGCACTCATCGAAAATGCCAACCTGCAATGGGCCATTGTAAGGCTTAGCGGCCAAACAGGACATTTCCCGAATCGCGGCGGGGCCCAGGCGGGTGCCGACACGGTAGGAAGCGCAGGTGTCGTAGGGGATGCCGACAACGGCAAAATCCACATCGTCTGTGGTGGCGATGTTCTCCATACGCATAAACGTTTTGATTCCGGAGAAGCGGGGAGACTTCAGGGAATTTTTCGCCTTGTATTTGACCATGATTCATTATCTCCTTTCAAAGCTGAGCGGTTGGTTGAGTTGTTAAGTATGGGCAGAAACCGTCTGAGCTGCGACGCCTCTTGCAGTTTCCCGCGCCGGATTGTTTGAACGATGCTTTGCGGCGCCCCTTCCGCGTTGGCCTTATGATAGACCTTTGTGCAGCACAAAAGTCAAGCTTTTTTCAAACTATTTTTTACGGCGCCCCCCTGGCAGTCATTGACGGGGAAGTACAGGGCGGGCAGTTCCACGGGGAAGCCTCCGTTCGGCTTGAAATGACACAAGGAACTTGTTATACTGATGCAGGTGATGAAAATGATTTTTACATGCGATAACTGCCAGTTTGTCTTCCGACGGACCACCGATCCGGAGCGGTGTCCCGACTGCGGAAAATATGCTGTCCGCCTGGCAAACGAAGCGGAACAGAAAGTCTTCGGAAAACGATTGAACGCCCTTGTCGAACTCCAGTACCGGGATTTGTCTTTGGAGGACCTGCGTCCGGAGCTGTTCCGCGGCTTCATCCGCCACCAGGCTGTCACAAAGTGCTGGCGCAGGGAAAACGGCCAATGGACAATAAAGGACGCCCCGTTTATTGATGACTGGTCAGAGCAGGACTATCAAACCCTGATCTCCTGCCTGAAGAACACGGTGTCCACAGGGGGCTTTGTCCACGCGGCCTTTGCCGGCGGCGTGCTGAAGGGTTTTGTCTCTGTGGAATCAGCGTTTTTTGGCGGCGAGCACAAATATCTGGACCTGTCAAGCATCCATGTGTCGGAAGAGATGCGGGGCAGCGGCATTGGGACAAGGCTCTTTTCTTCCGCCAAAGAATGGGCGAGGCAAAAGGGAGCCAGAAAATTATATATATCGGCTCATTCCGCGGTTGAAAGCCAGGCCTTTTATCACAAGCACGGTTGTACCGAGGCGCAGCTGTACCATCAGAGCCATGTTGACGCGGAACCGTTTGACTGCCAGCTGGAATGTGTACTGTAAGCGTCCCTCCCTGGACCGCCTTTCTATTCTTTCAAAATTCCTGTTATTTCCTCGCATGATTTTGGAGCTGGCGCGCAAAATAGACCCAGACAACAGGAGAGGACAAGGTTTTCCTTCAGACCGGTGCTGGGTGAACACACCCGATGGCGAAAGGTTAAGGGACCTTGGCATGACGGAACACGGGAAACGTGGGAGCCGGATGCGGAGCCTCCCTGCTGTCTCTGATATAGACCGGAACCGCAAGGGTATGGGACCCGTATCCCGAACGTCCTTCGGCGGCAAAGGTCCGAGCGCCGCGCCCAATCGGGCGCGGCGTTTTTTCTGTTCTTTTTCTTGAAAGAAAAAGAACCAAAAAGAACTTTAAACTGGCATGTTTGGAAAGACTGGCAGTAGAATCAGTTTAAAGTTCTTTTGCTCCTTTTCTTTCAAGAAAAGGAGAGAAACATTTGTTTGACGTGAGGGGAAATTTCCAGTATAATTTCATCTGAATGAATTTCTATTGATGTGAGGTCCAGATATGGCGAGAACAAAACAGGAATACGGCAATGAATCCATCTCCGCCCTGAAGGGCGCGGACCGGGTGCGGAAGCGTCCCGGCGTCATTTTCGGCTCCGACGGCCTGGAGGGCTGTGAGCATGCGGTCTTTGAAATTCTCTCCAACGCCATTGACGAGGCGCGGGAGGGACACGGCAGTCTCATCACCGTCACCCGCTTCGGGGACAAGTCCATCCAGGTGGAGGACTTCGGCCGGGGCTGTCCCGTGGACTGGAACCCGGTGGAGGAGCGGTTCAACTGGGAGCTGGTCTTCTGCGAGCTGTACGCGGGCGGCAAGTATAAGGAGGACGGCGGGGACAACTACGAGTACTCTCTTGGTCTGAACGGCCTGGGCTCCTGCGCCACCCAATACGCCTCGGAGTACTTCGATGCCACCATCTACCGGGACGGCTTCAAATACACCCTTCACTTTGAGAAGGGCGAGAACATCGGCGGGCTTCATAAGGAACCGGCCGGCCGGAAAAAGACCGGGTCCACCTTCCATTGGAAGCCGGACCTGGATGTGTTTACGGACATTGATATTCCAGCGGAATACTACATTGATATCATGAAGCGGCAGGCGGTGGTCAACGCGGGCGTCACCTTCAAATTCCGCAATCAGACTGGCTCCAGCTTTGAGACCACCGAGTTCCGCTATGAAAACGGCATCCAGGACTATGTGACGGAGCTGGCGGGGGAGCAGACCCTCACCTCCCCCGTCTTCTTTCAGACCGAGCGCAAGGGCCGGGACCGGGCGGACAAGGACGAGTACAAGGTGAAGCTCTCAGCGTCCCTTTGCTTCTCCAACGCAGTCAATCTCATTGAGCACTACCATAACTCCTCCTGGCTGGAGCATGGCGGCGCACCGGAAAAGGCCATGAAATCCGCCCTGGTCTCCGCCGTGGACGGCTACCTGCGGCAGAATGGGAAGTATCAAAAGAGCGAGAGCAAAATCAACTTCAACGATATACAGGACTGTCTGGTGTTTGTCTCCAACAACTTTTCCACCCAGACGTCCTATGAGAACCAGACGAAGAAGGCCATTAACAACCGGTTTGTCCAGGAGGCCATGACGGAATTTCTCCGGAGCCAGCTGGAGGTCTACTTCATTGAGAACCCCTTTGACGCGGAGAAAATCGGGGAACAGGTGCTCATCAACAAGCGGTCCCGGGAGACGGCGGAGAAAACCCGGCTGGGCATCAAAAAGAAGCTGTCCGGCAGCGTGGATATCTCCAACCGGGTCCAGAAGTTTGTGGACTGCCGGACCAAAGACGTGGAGCGGCGGGAGCTCTACATCGTGGAGGGCGATTCCGCCTTGGGATCGGTGAAGCTGGGCCGGGATGCGGAGTTTCAGGGCATCATGCCAGTGCGGGGAAAAATTCTGAACTGCCTCAAGGCAGATTACGCCCGGATTTTCAAGAGCGAGATTATCACTGACCTCATCAAGGTGATGGGCTGCGGCGTGGAGGTCCAGGATAAGCATGTGAAGGATTTGTCCGCCTTTTCGCTGGAAAATCTCCGGTGGAACAAAATCGTCATCTGCACGGATGCCGACGTGGACGGCTATCAAATCCGGACTTTGATTTTGACCATGCTGTTCCGGCTCACCCCCACGCTGATTGAACAGGGCTATGTGTATATCGCGGAATCCCCCCTTTACGAGATCAACTGCAAGGACAAGACGTGGTTTGCCTACACGGAGAAGGAGAAGCAGGATGTGATGGCGGAGCTGGCCGGAAAAAAATACACCATCCAGCGGTCCAAGGGTCTGGGCGAGAACGAGCCGGATATGATGTGGCTGACCACCATGAACCCGGCCACCCGGCGGCTTATCAAGGTCATGCCCGAGGATGTGGAGAAGACTGCTATGGTGTTTGACCTGCTGCTGGGCGACGATTTGCAGGGCCGGAAGAATCACATCGCCGAGGACGGGTATAAATATCTGGAGCTGGCGGATATTTCGTGATGTTCTTTTCTTTTGAAAAAGAAAAGAACCAAAAGAAAACTTCAAGCTGCCAAATCTGACAGCTTAACGTTCTTTTCGCTTCTTTTCACTCTGAAGGGTGTGGACTCCACTAAGAGCTTATTCGCAAAAGCAAGTGTCGTTCCGTCTTTCAAGAAAAAGAAGAGAAAAAAGGAGGGCATCCCGTGAATTTGTTTGATATTATGGGACCTGTGATGGTGGGGCCGTCCAGCTCCCACACAGCGGGCGCGGTCCGCATGGGCCGGATGGCCCGGTCCCTGCTGGGCCGGGATCCGGCCCGGGCCCGGATTCTGCTCCACGGGTCCTTTGCCTCCACCGGAGAGGGACACGGCACGAAACAGGCCCTCATCGCCGGCCTGCTGGGCCTGGCCCCCAGCGACAGCCGGGTGCCGGACAGCTTCGCCCTCGCCAAGGAACGGGGGCTGGAATTTTCCTTCGGAGCCTGCACCCTGCGGGATGTTCATCCCAACAGCGCGCTGATCCGCCTGGAGAGCGCCAAGGGGGACACGCTGGAGGTGGGCGCGTCCTCCCCTGGCGGCGGACGCATCCGGGTGTTTCAGGTGGACGGCCTGGAAACCTCATTTTCCGGCGGACTGCCCACCCTGGTGGTTCATAACACCGACAAGCCCGGCTGTGTCAGCCAAGTCACCGGAGCGCTGGCTGCACAAGGGCTCAACGTGGCCACCTTGCAGCTCAACCGGGGCGGGCGGGGCGGCAGCGCCGTCATGGTCATCGAGTGTGACCAGCCCGTTTCAGCGGCCACCATTCAATGGCTCCGGGCCCTGCCCGGTATTCTGCGGGTCACCTGCTGCACCCCGGACCAGGAGGAGACGCTATGATTGACTTTACCTCCATCCAGCAGATGCTGGAGGACTGCCGCCAGGCCGGCCTGCCCCTGTGGAAGGATATTCAGCTGTCCGACTGCGGCAGTCAGGACCTTTCCCCTGAAGACTCCTGGCGGAAAATGTCCGCCCTGCTGGCCGTCATGGCCCAGGCAGATGGGGATTATCAGGAGGGGGACCGCTCCCGCAGCGGGCTTGTGGGCGGCGATGGCGGTAGAATGGCCGCTTACGGCCAGGGAACCCCCCTCTGCGGCCCCTTTCTCACCGGCGTGATGGCGGGAGCCCTCCGCATGGGGGAGTGCAACGCCTGCATGAAGCGCATTGTGGCCGCGCCCACCGCCGGGGCCTGCGGCGTGCTGCCCGCCGTGCTGCTGCCCTACCGGCGGCACTTCGGCGCGGAAGAGGAGACCCTGGTTCAGGCCCTGTATGTGGCCTCGGGCTTTGGCATGGTCATTGCCGCCCGGGCCTCCATCTCCGGCGCGGAGGGCGGCTGTCAGGCGGAGGTAGGCTCTGCGGCCGCCATGGCCGCGGCCGCCCTGGTCCACTTGCAAGGGGGAACCCCGGAGCAGATGGCCCATGCCTGCGCCATGGCGGTGAAAAATTTGTTGGGCCTGGTGTGCGACCCGGTGGGGGGACTGGTGGAGGTCCCCTGTGTAAAGCGGAACGTCATCGGGGCCATGGACGCCCTCTCCGCGGCCCAGATGGCCCTGGCGGGGATTGAGAGCCGGGTGCCGCCGGACCAGGTGCTGGACGCCATGGCGGAGGTGGGGCGGTCCCTGCCCCACACCCTGCGGGAGACGGGCAAGGGCGGCCTGGCCGCCACGCCCTTCGGCCAGCAGTACGCGCCCAGAGAATAAGCGTTCTTACTTTCTTTTGAAAAAGAAAGTAAGCAAAGAAAACTTCAAACTGTCAGATTTGGCGGTTTAAAGTTCTTTTTGCTTCTTTTTCTTTCAAGAAAAAGAAGGGAAACTGAAATAAGGACTGATACATTTGGCGAAGAAAAAAGCATCGGACCAGAACAAAGCCAAGGCTGGCAATCCCAATGTGCTGGGCCTTCGGGCCGAGGTGCTGGAGCAGCCCATCACTGACACCCTGGAGCTCAATTACATGCCCTACGCCATGTCGGTGATTGTGTCCCGGGCCATTCCGGAGATTGACGGCTTCAAGCCCTCCCACCGGAAGCTTCTGTACACCATGTACCAGATGCACCTTTTGGGTGGGAACCGGACCAAGTCCGCCAATGTGGTGGGCCAGACCATGAAATTGAATCCCCATGGCGACGCGGCCATTTATGAAACCCTGGTCCGGCTCAGCCGGGGCTACGGGGCGCTGCTCCATCCGCTGGTGGACTCCAAGGGCAACTTCGGCAAGGTCTATTCCCGGGATATGGCCTACGCGGCCTCCCGTTACACGGAGGTCCGGCTGGACCCCATCTGCGCCGAGCTCTTCCGGGACATTGACAAGGACACCGTCGATCTGGTGGACAACTACGACGGCTCCATGAAGGAACCGGCCCTGCTGCCCACTGCCTTTCCCAATGTGCTGGTGTCCGCCAACCAGGGCATTGCCGTGGGCATGGCCTCCAACCTGTGCGGCTTCAATTTGGGCGAGGTGTGCGACGCCACTATTGCCTTTCTGAAGAAGCCGGACTGTGATTTGCTGGGGGTGCTCAAGGCCCCGGACTTCCCCACCGGAGGCCAGCTGCTGTATGACCAGCGGGAGCTGGAGGACATTTACCGCACGGGCCGGGGCTCCTTCAAGGTCCGGTCCAAGTGGCGCTATGAGAAGAGCGAAAATCTCATCGAGGTCTACGAGATCCCCTACTCCACCACGGTGGAGGCCATTATGGACAAGACGGCGGAGCTCATCAAGGCGGGCAAAATCAAGGAAATCGCGGACATGCGGGACGAGACGGACCTGAGCGGTCTGAAGCTGACGATTGATCTGAAGCGGGGCACGGACCCGGACAAGCTGATGGCCAAGCTGTTCAAGATGACGCCCATGCAGGACTCCTACGCCTGCAACTTCAACATTCTGATTGCCGGCATGCCTCGGGTCATGGGAGTCCGGGAGATTCTGGACGAGTGGACGGGCTGGCGGATGGAGTCGGTCCGCCGCCGGGTCTTCTTTGACATGAAGAAGAAGCAGGAAAAGCTGCACCTGCTCCAGGGCCTGAAAAAAATCCTGCTGGATATTGACCGGGCCATCAAGATCATCCGGGAGACGGAGGAGGACGCGGAGGTCGTCCCCAACCTGATGATTGGCTTTGGCATCGACCAGGTGCAGGCGGATTACGTGGCGGAAATCAAGCTGCGGAACATCAACAAGGAATATATCCTCAAGCGAACCGCCGAGGTGGACGAGCTGTCGGCGGAGATTGAGGATTTGCAGGACCTTGTAAACAAGCCTGAGCGGGTCAAAAAAATCATCATAGACGAGCTGCGAAACGTCAAGAATAAGTACGCGCTCCCCCGGCGGACGGAGATTCTCTATGAGCATCAGGCGGAAGCGGTGGTGGAAGAGGAGGAAATTCCGGACTATCCGGTCCATCTATTCCTGTCACGGGAGGGATATTTCAAAAAAATCACGCCCCAGTCCCTCCGTATGGCCAGCGAGCAGAAGTTCAAGGAGGGGGACAGCCTGCTCCGGTCCTGGGAGGCGTCCAACCGGGACGAACTGCTGGTGTTCACCGACAAGCAGCAGTGCTACAAAACCCGGCTCAGCGACTTCGACGACACCAAGGCCAGCGTTCTGGGGGACTACCTGCCCACCAAGCTGGGCATGGACCCGGAGGAGAAGGTGGTCTGGGTGTGCCTGCCCGGCGATTACTCCGGGGACCTGCTGTTCTTCTTTGAGAACGGCAAGGCGGCCCGGGTGGAGCTGAAGGGGTATCAGACTCAGACCCGCCGGAAGCGGCTGACCGGAGCCTATTCGGACAAGAGCCCGCTGGTGTCGGCCTGCCTGCTGCGGGAGGACATGGAAATCGCGGTCTACTCCAACGAGGTGCGGGTGCTGCTGTTCAGCACCGCCGCTCTGGCGCCCAAGGCCACCCGTACCACCCAGGGTGTGGGGGTGATGACCCTGAAGCCCAAATACAAGGTGGACAAGGTGCTGCCCCTGCTGGAGACGGCCATCGCCAACCCCGCCCGTTACCGGGCCAGAACCCTGCCGGCGGCCGGCGCGCTCCTCAAGGACGAGGACAGCGGCAACAAGCAGCTGAGCCTGCTGTAGTTCTTTTTCTTGAATCCCTTATCCATCTAAGTGTTGATGATTAAAATAACGATACATCAATATTAGACCGGAGGATGGTACTATGGGAGGTTTAATTATGAGAAAATTAGCCTTGATTGCGGGGATCATATTTTTGATTTTGACGTTTGCCGGTGGCGGTTATGTTATAATAAATCATGGAGAAGTAAATGCAGGATATGCAGCTATTCCCAGCCTTTTTACAATCATATGCTTTGGATATTACAGGAAGAAAAAGAAATGAATAGACTATATACGCTATTTTCTGATAAAAGACAGTAGAAACACGAGGTTAATAAGGGATTTTCTTGAAAGATTGAACGACACTTGCTTTTGCGAAGCAAAAGCTTAGAAGCTGTATTCACAATCGGGGGATGGCGGCTGAGCACAGGATTTCGCTGCCAGACAAGACAATTTTTCGCCGGAATCCTTGGTGGATTCCAAGGAAAATTGGCGCCGTATGGTGGCGAAAGACAAGCTCAGACGCCCTTCAACGGTTGTGAATACAGCTTCTTAGTGGAGTCCACACCCTTCAGGGTGAAAAGAACCAAAAAGAACTTCAAGTTGGGGGGCATGCGGAGCGCTTGAAAGCACGCGCCGTCTCCGGAGGGCATGGCGCTCCTTGAACACTGCCGCAGAACCAGCCGTTTCAAGTTCTTTTGCTCCTTTTCTTTTAAGAAAAGGAGAGAAAGGGAGTGATTTCATATGCAGAGCAAGGCGCTGAAGGGCGTGATTGCCTACGGCTGGATTACCCTGGCGTCGCTGATGTACGCCCTGGCCTTCTGCTGGTGCTATCAGCCCACCGGCATCGCCTTTGGCGGCATCACCGGCGTAGCCCAGATCATCAATTTCATTTTTCCCGCCGCGCCCATCGGCGTGCTGGTGATCCTCCTCAACGTGCCCCTGTTCCTGCTGGGCTGGAAGCTCATCGGCGGCGGGCTGCTGGTGTCCTCTCTGTACGCCATGGCGGTGTCTTCGGTGTTCATCGACCTCATCAACATGCTGTACACCTTCCAGCCCATGGAGTCCATTCTGGCGGCGATTTTCGGCGGCCTGATGATGGGCGCATCCCTGGGCGTGGTCTTCCAGCAGGGGGCCACCACCGGCGGCACCGACCTGATTGCCCGCCTGCTCAAGCTCAAGCTGAACTGGCTGCCCATGGGCCGGCTGCTGCTGATTGCCGACCTGGTGGTCATTGTGGCGGTGGCCGTGACGTTCCGGACCCTGAACGCCGCCCTGTACGGCCTAGTGGGGCTGTATATCTCCTCCGTGGCGATGGATAAGGTTCTGTACGGGCTGGATAACGCCAAGGTGGCCTATATCATCAGCGATTATCCCAGAGAGATTATTGACGCCATTGACCGGGAGCTGGACCGGGGCGCGACGATTCTCCACGGCGAAGGCTCCTACACCGGAGCTCAGAAGCAGGTGCTGCTGGTCGCGTTCAAGCAGCGTCAGATTGTGCCGCTGAAGCGGGCGGTCAAGGAGTGCGACCCGGCGGCGTTTCTGATTGTCTGCGACGCCCACGAGGTGCTGGGCGACGGCTTCCGGGAGTACCGGAAGGATGATATTTAGAAGCGGTAAGTGAGGTGTGAATAATAGGACCAATGAGAGTATTTTCCTGGATACTTGCCATTCTACTTTTGACGGGCTGTTCGGGCGCCATCCAGGATTCCCCAAACGAAAACGCACTGCCCGAGCCGGAACCCTCCAGCGCGTCAATCCCCCCTCTCCTGGCCGGGCCGCCGGAAGCGCCGGAAGAAGAGGCCGTCAGTGCCGACTGGTCCGATTATTTTGATGGAATGAATGGAGCAGCGGTAATCTACGCTCCAGATGGGGGTCGCTTCTGGATTTACAATCAGGAATTGGCGAATACCCGGCGTTCCCCCTGCTCCACGTTCAAAATCATTTCATCTCTGATTGGATTGGAAAGCCATGTGATTGTGCCGGATGACTCTGTAAAGCCCTGGAGTGGAGAGCCGTATTGGAATGAAGACTGGAATCGGGACATTGACTTTGCGGATGCGTTTCGGACCTCCTGCGTATGGTATTTTCGGAGTGTGGCAGACGAGCTTGGGGAAAGCCGGATTCAGGCCGCACTAGAGGAGCTGCAATATGGAAACTGTGACTGTTCTGATTGGGAGGGCCGGCTGAATACCAACAATAGCAACCGCGCTCTGACCGGCTTTTGGCTTGAATCCTCCCTGAAAATATCCCCCAAAGAGCAGGCCGAGGTTATGAGCCGGATTTTCGGAGAACAGTCGAAGTATTCTGAGCCAACATTGGACCAGCTGAAGCGGGTCATGATGTGTTCAAACCCGGCTGAGGCGGGCCTGGTCATCTATGGAAAGACCGGAATGGGCAAAGCGGGCGGGGTGGTTGTTGACGCATGGTTTACTGGGTTTGCTGATATAGACCAGGAGCAACGCGTTTACTTCTGCGTTTACCTAGGGGAATCCCTGGGAAAGGAAGTCTCCAGTGCGAGAGCGAAAGAAATCGCGTTCCAACTGATTTCCGAGTATGCTTCCAACACAGCATTGTAGAAGTCTTAAACGAAAGTACAAGGGAAAAGGTGATTTTAATGTCCAATATTGCAAAACTCCGTACAAATTTGGAGCGTGAGGGCTTCCAGACCTCCTACTTTGAGACAGCGGAGGAGGCTTCCGCCTACCTGGACCAGGCCCTGGACGGAACCACCATCGGCTTCGGCGGCTCCCAGACCGTCCGGGACATGGGGCTGTACGAGCGGCTGTCCAGCCATAATGCCTGCGTCTGGCACTGGGACAAGGAAAAGAACGTCATCCCCCAGGACGCCACCAATGCGGAGGTGTACATCTGTTCCCTGAACGGCGTCAGCGAAAATGGGGAGCTCATCAACATTGACGGCGGAGGAAACCGGGTGGCCTCCGGCCTGTTTGGACATAAGAAGGTCTACTTCATCATTGGCGTCAATAAAATCGCGCCGGATTATGAACAGGCTCTGTGGCGGGCGCGGAACACCGCCGGGCCCCTGAACGCCCGGCGGCTGAATAGAAAAACCCCCTGCGCCCAGGGAGAGGTCCGGTGCCACAACTGCCGCAGTCCGGAGCGCATCTGCGCGGCGCTGGTGGTCTACTGGGAAAAGCCCTCGCTGGCAGGGGATATAGAAGTTGTGATTGTAAATCAGGATTTAGGCTTCTGAACATCCCGCTAGAACCAGTTTGAAGTTCTTTTTGCTTCTTTTTCTGGCTTCGCTCAGACGGGCTCCACTAAGCTTTTGCTCCGCAAAAGCAAGTGCCGTTCCGTCTTTCAAGAAAAAGAAGAGAAAGGAGGGAAATCCGTGAAACGAATTCTGGCACTGTGGCTGGCTCTGGTTCTGGCGCTGACCGGCTGCGCCGCCATGCTGGAGCGCAGCTACCAGTCAGTCCAGCCCCATGTGGAGCAGGACCCGGCTGAGGGGGACCCCTCCATTCTGCGGGCGGAGAACTATCAAAGCCTGGTGTCCGCCGTGCTTCACTTTGTCTCCGAGGGACGGTCAGACGGCAAGATCCGGCTCTACAAGTACACCGGCGATGTGGAAGCCGACCTGTCCTCCGCCTGTGAGGAGGTCCGGACGGAGGACCCTCTGGGGGCCTACGCCCTGGACGGCATTGACTATGAGTGCAGCCGTATTGTCTCCTACTACGAATGTACGCTGACCTTCCGTTACCGGCGGTCCCGGGCCCAGCGGGAGTCTATCCAGCAGGTGAGCGGCCTGTCCTCCATTCGGGACGCGGTCCGGACGGCCATGGAGGACTGCCAGACAGAGCTGGTGCTCCGGCTGTCCAGCTATTATGCGGACCCGGAGAGCCTTCAGGACCTGGCCCGGCAGGCATACCGGGAGCTGGGGCTGAACGCTCTGGGCCGGCCGGAAATGGCGGTGGCCCTCTACCCGGAAAACGGGGTTCAGAAGATTGCGGAGCTGACCTTTGACTATGGGGTGAGCCGCGCGGCCATGATGCGGCGGCAGGACCTGGTTGACCAGGCAGCCGGGGAGCTGCTTGACAGTTTGACGGGCGGCGACGAGGCTGTGGCCTGGACACTGGCCCAGGCCATCCACTGCGGCGAGGCGGGGGAAGCCAGCGCCTATGCGGCTCTGGTGAGCGGGGAGGCAAACCACCTGGGCGCGGCCATGACCTATCAGGGGCTGTGCCAGCTGGCGGGAATTCCCTGTCAAATTGTGTCTGGAACCCGGGAGGGCAAGGGCCGTTATTGGAATATCGTAGAGCTGGGCGGGGTATTCCGCCATGTGGACGTGTACGCCCAGCTTCCGGAGGAGGAATTCCTCCGCACGGACAGCCAGATGGAGGAATACAACTGGGATACCGGGGCCTACCCGGCCTGTGCCGATTAAGAAGGGCGAACCCGGGCAGCAAAAAAACAGCGCCGCTTACGCGGCGCTGTTTTTTTTCGGGGTTACTCCTGGGTAATCGCGCCCATGGGGCAGGTCTCAGCGCAAGCGCCGCACTCGATGCAGGTATCGGCATCAATCACATAATGCTCGTCGCCTTCGGAGATAGCGCCCACAGGACAGCCGCCGGCGCAGGCGCCGCAGCTCACACACTCGGAACCGATCACATATGCCATAGTCATTACACCTCCGTGTTAAGATGGACTCATTGTACCATAGAATCGAGAAAAATCAATCCCCGAATCCTGGATTTTCACGGATATTTTTTCAGCGGCGGCATATCCTATGAAAAGTACGCAGGAAAGGCGGAATTTCTAATGAAGCAAAACCCTGATTTCAAGGATTTTAAATCCAAAAACCGTGCCCAGGCGGACGCGGAGTTTGCCGGAAGCCTGACTCCTGATCTGGACCATCCGACCCACTCCAAGGCCCACCCCTTCCGGTACGCGGGGGGCGACCGGGCCCATAACGCGCCCAGAGGCCAGCTGAACGACAGCGAATCATAAGTGAAGGGACCCTCTCTCAGTCAGTGGGAGAGGGTCCCTCAGCTTGTCGAACAAGAGGAAATTTAAAAAAGGATGACAAAACTGCCAGGGCTTTGTGTGGGGGGGATAGTGTGAAAGGGGGGGGCGAAGCCCCCGCTTTCGCGTGCGGTCACCCGCCCGCAGGCGGCTGATTTCGTCAGAATGACGAAATCAGCTTCAGGCTGTCGACTTTTTCGACAGCCTGAGGGACCCTCTCTCAGTCAATGGGAGAGGGTCCCTTTTTGCGGCGAGGCTCTTATGGTTTTGGATCTTTCCAGGAAAAGCAGCGGATGTCTTGACATTTTGTTGCCTGATAGGTAAGATGGAGACGACGGGAAAGGAGGCAGCCATGACCCGCGACGAAGCATTTGAATTTCTGGACCGGGTGGCGCGGGGGATTGCGGAGATGTTCGGTTCCTCCTGCGAGACGCTGATTCAGGACATGACCCTGCCCAGCCACCCTATCCTGGCCATTTACAACGGCCATGTGTCCGGCCGTGAGGTGGGCTCCACCAAGGACATTCTGGGTACCACCCGGAACATTGACCCGGAAGCGGCGGTAGCCGACCTGGTCAACCTGTTTGCCACCACTCCGTCAGGCAAGCAGCTCAAATCCTCCACCTTCCATCTGATAGGAGCGGACTACAACCTGGCCCTGGGCATTGACTTTGACTTCTCCTCTCTGGTGTTTGCCAACCGGATTCTGGTGGACCTGATGAGTGCGGGAGCTGATTTACAGTCCGCCCTCTGGCGAAGCGGAGACCACAGGCTGGAGGAAATTTTCGACGAGTGCCTGACTTCCATCGGAAAGCCGGTGGCCTCGCTGAACAAGAGCGACCGGCTGAAGCTCATCACCCTGTTGGACCGGAAGGACGCCTTTTCCTTCCGAAAGTCCGTGCCCTTTGTCTCCAGCCGGCTGGGGGTGTCCCGGTACACCGTCTACAAGTATCTGAGCGAGCTGTCCGGCCAGAAGGAGGAGTGAGTTCTTTTCTTTGAAACAAATCGAAAGAACCCGAGCGTGAAACCGCGTTTCGCCTTTGGCTGGAGCGCAGCAGTTTGAAAGTTCTTTTTGCTTCTTTTTCTTTCAAGAAAAAGAAGGAATAACATCAAAGGAGCGAATCGCAATGAATCCGTATCGGAACCAGCTTGACAGCTATATTGACGCGCATCAGCGCGAGTTTGTGGAGGCCCTTTCCCGGCTGATCGCCCAGGCGTCGCCCGCTGGCGAGGCCAAGCCTGGCATGCCCTTTGGCGAGGGGCCGGACGGGGCCATGAAGGAGGCCCTGAAGGTGGCGGAGGAGTGGGGCTTCCCCACCCGCAACTATGACGGTTATGTGGGTCTGGTAGATCTGAACAGCCAGCCGGACCAGCTCCACATACTGGCCCATATGGACGTGGTGGCCGCGGGCAGCGGCTGGGACACGGACCCCTACCAGATGGTGGAGCGGGACGGCGTGCTCTACGGCCGCGGCGTGGCTGACGACAAGGGCCCGGCCCTGGCGGCTCTGCTGGCCATGCGGGCGGTGAAGGAGTCCGGCATCCCGCTGGCAAAGAATGTGAAGCTACTGCTGGGCACCGACGAGGAGAGCGGTTCCTCCGATATTGCCTACTACTACGGCCGCGAGCCCTACGCGCCCAACACCATTTCCCCTGACGCAGAGTTTCCGGTCATCAACATTGAAAAGGGTCATTACCACCCGGAATTCACCCGCAGCTGGGCCGTGGAAACCGCCCTGCCCCGTGTGGCGGAGCTGACCGGCGGTATCCGGCTCAACGTGGTGCCCCCGGAGGCCTCCGCTCTGGTCCTCGGTCTGGACAGCGGGCGGGTCCGGGAGCTGACCAACGCCCAAAACGGCACCGGCGTCACCTTCGATGTGACCGATGTGGAGGGCGGCGTCCGGATTGACGCCCATGGCGTCAACGCCCACGCCTCCACCCCGGACGAGGGCCGCAACGCCATCACTGCCCTGCTGGACCGGCTGGCCAAGCTGCCCCTGGCCGGGTGTGAGAGCACGGCGGCCATCAAGGCCCTCCACACCCTGTTCCCCCACGGGGACAACGGCGGAAAAGCCTTGGGCATTGCCCAGTCCGATCCGGAATCCGGCGCGCTGACCCTGGCCTTCTCCTTGTTCACCCTGGACGCCAACGGCTGCAAGGGCCAGTTTGACGCCCGCGTCAACCTGACCGGCACGGAGGAAAACTGTAAGTCTCCGGCAGAACGGGCCTTTGCCGCCCAGGGCTTCCAGGCCAGCGGTGAAATGAGCCCGCCCCATGTGGTGCCTGCCAATGACCCCTTTGTCCAGACCCTCCTGGACTGCTACACCGGGCACACCGGACGGGAGGGCAAATGCCTGGCCATTGGCGGCGGCACCTACGTCCACAGCATTCCCGGCGGCGTGGCCTATGGGGCCTGTGAGCTGGATTTTGACTGCCGGATGCACGGAGCCAACGAGCGGGTGCCTCTGGAGATGCTGATTACCTGCGCGAAAATCTACGCGGATGCGATTGTCCGGATTTGCGGAGCATAAACCTGAGGGAGCGGCCCCATGTGGTCATCGGGCCCTATAAGGTTGCGATGTCTGACAAACAGCCGCGGCTTAGGCCTTGTTTGAAAAAGGTCCGCTACTTGGGCACATTGTCATTTATCAAACAATGCCTAAAGTCCTTTTTGGTTCTTTTCGCCCTGAAGGGAGTGGACTCCGCTCGGATTTCTTACAAAGTCAAGTGTCGTTCAATCCTTCAAGAAAAAGAACAGAACAAACGAGGTGAAACACATGAACTGGACAGACGAGGCAATTCTCTCCGGGGTAATTCCGGAGTTCCGGGCCCTGTCCGCCCGGCCCCACGGCTCCGGCCGCGAGGCCGCTCAGCGGGACTGGCTTTCCCAGCGGCTGGCCGCCTTAGGCGGCACAACGGAGCGTGACCCGGCGGGCAACCTGAAAGCGGACTTCCCTGCCACCCCGGGCCTGGAACAGCGGCCCCTGCTCATGGTGCAGGGCCACATGGATATGGTGTGCGCCGTCCTGCCCGGCGGAGACTTTCGCCCGGAAGAGGACCCGGTGACGGTGGTGGAAGAGGATGACTTTCTGAAAAGCGACGGCCGCTCCTCCCTGGGTGCAGACAACGGCCTGGCCATTGCCGTCCTGCTGTGGCTGCTGGAGCAGAAAACGCCTCACGGCCCCCTCAGGGTGCTCCTCACCGTGTCGGAGGAGGTGGGCCTCCGGGGCGCGATGGAGGTCGATAAGTCCTGGCTGGCGGACGGGGCCTGCCTCATCAACATGGACGGCTTTCAGGGCAGCACAGCGGTGGTGTCCTCCGCTTCCGGCACAAGGGAACACTGGACCCGGCCCCTGGCCCTCCAGCGGAGGAGCAAGAGCTGGGCCTTCCGGCTGGCCCTGGACGGCTTTGCCGGGGGCCATTCCGGCTTTGACATTGACAAGGGCCGGGCCAATCCCATTCAGCTGTTGGCCGGCTTTTTGAAGGGTGCCGGCGTGGAGGTGGCGGAGCTGACCGGCGGCCACAGCTTCAACGCCATTCCCATGTCTGCCGGGGCCCTGGTTGTGGCGGATGACCCGGAGGCCTTCCAGGCTGCGGCTGGCCGCTGGGCGGACCGCTGGCGGGCGGACTACGCCGAAACGGACCCTGAAGGCCGTCTTACGGTCACGGCGGAACCTCTGCCCCGAAAGGTGTGGAAGGGCGGCGGCCAAACGGCGATACTGGACTTTCTGGCCCGGCTGACCATCGGGGCAGCTTCAGCTGGCGAGGACGGCCAGGTGCTGGCCTCGGCCAACCTGGGCCAGGTTTGGGCGGAGGACGGCGTATTCCACGCTGCGGCTTTTATCCGGGGGAACGACCCAGAAAAGGAGACGGAGGTCCGCCGGGCCCACATTGTGCTGTCTCTGTGGAACGACTTCACCGGAGAGGTGGAGCGGTATCCGGGTTGGCCCGGAGGCCGGAGCAACCGGCTGGGGCAGGCGCTGAGCAGGCTTTCTGAGGCGCAGAATGGCAGGCCGCTGGCGTTGTCAGCCCTGCATGTGGGGCTGGAGCCTGCGGTTTTCTTGGAGAAGAACCCGAAGCTGGTGATGGCAAGCATCGGCCCGGACATTCTGGATGCCCACTCTGTCTCTGAGCGGGTCCCCCTGGCTTCTATCCCGCCCTTCGTCCGCCTCCTGGCCGGCGCGCTGGAGGACGAGGGCTGTTGTTCCTCCTTTTCTTGAACGAAAAGGACCAAAAAAACTTTAAAACGCCCCTCAGAGAGTGCCTGCTCTCTGAGGGGCGTCCTTTGAGTTCGGATGTCCTTTCCTACGCCGTTCAACGGTTGTGAATACAGCTTCTTAAAGCCAGGAAACTGCGACCTTTTCTTCCGGAATCTCCCGCGCGGCCAGCGGCTGAGCCGGGTACCCCACCGCAATGGCGGACACCGGGCGGAAGCCCTCCGGCAGCTTGAGCAGCTTCGGAATTTTGGTCTGGTCCGAAAGAGCTCTGGTGGCGGCGAACAGTCCGAACAGATAGACGCTTCCCAGGCCCAGCTCCGTGGCTTTCAGCAGCATGTTTTCCATCACACAGCCCACATTTGCGCCCATGAGAAGCTCCTCGTCCTCCACGGAGCCGGAGACGCAGATGATGGCGGGCGCGTGATAGGTGGGATAAGCGCTCTCGTCCCCCACGGACCGCTGGAAGAGCCGGTTCAGCTCCTCCAGAACCGCCGGGTCCTGCACTATGGTCAAGTGAAGCCGTTCAAACCGGGCCATGGCGGTGGGCGCGGCCATGGCCGCCTTCAGCAGCGCGGCAAGCTGCTCCTGGCTGACCTGCTGGTCCGTAAAGGTCCGGTTAGACTGGCGCAGGGACAATACCTGATTAAATTCCATTTTGGTGTTCCTCCTTGCATCTATGTTTCCTCTCCGGCAGTCAGCTCCCGCAGGCGGCGGATGATATAGCCATAATTATCCCGCTGGTGAGGAATGAGGCAGTTTTTGCAATTCTTGACGCCCTTTTCCGTGTAGAAGAAATTTCCGCCGCACCGGTCTCCCAGCAGGTAGAGGGGACAGTAGCAGAACAGGCAGTTGAAGTCCTCCGGCTGGCTGGTGCTGTGGCAGGGGAAATATTCACACTCCTTGTGGGCAAAAAAAGCGTATTTCCTGGATCGCCAGGCCTCATGATCTGTGTGGCTCAAGCTTCTGCCCTCTCATTGGCCAACTCCTCGGCCACGGCGGCCAGGAGGGCCACGGTCCGGTCCACCCCCAAGGCGCTGGTGTCCAGCACCATGTGATAGTGCTCCGCATTGCCCCAGCGCTCGCCGGTGAAATAGCTGTAATAATTGGTGCGGCGCTTGTCCTGGCGGCTGACCTCAGAGGCGGCGGTCTTTTCGTCAATGCCGTAGAATTGGGTGGCGTGCTGGATGCGCCAGCGCACTGGCGCACGGAGGAAGAGGGAAAACAGGTCCTCCCGCTCCCGCAGCACATAGTTGGCGCAGCGGCCCAGCAGGATACAGGGCCCCTCCTGGGCCACTTCCTTCAAAATGTTGGATTGAATGAGAAAGACCTGTTCACCCAGGGGGCGTTCCAGCTGAACGGGCGCGCTGTTCATGGCCAGGGAGAACAGCAGGCTGTTGGAGGCGGCGTGATCGGCGTTTTTGAACAGGTCCGGAGGAAAGCCGCTTTTTTCAGCGGCCCGGTTGACCAGAGCGCTGTCGTAGTAGGGGATGCCAAGCCGTTGGCTGAGGGCCTGAGCGATGGCCTTACCGCCGCTGCCGTACTGCCGGCCGATGGTAATGACAGGATATGGTTTCATGGTGTTGACTCCTTTCTGCGCTGCCGCCGGGAACGGGCGCGTTCACTGGTGGACCTGCTCCAGGCTGGAGGCGAAGGCCTCCACCGCCGGATTTTCCTGGTCGCCGTGCCAGAAGCAGAGGAGCTGTTCCATAACGCCGATGGGGTAGCATTTCAGCTCGCTGTGCAGGCTCATGCGGGACAGCATGGTGGACACCAGCACGCCCTGGCCGAATTCGGTGGCCATATAGGCGGACTCCAGATTGGGGGCGATGATGATGCTGGAGGGGGCAAAGCCCAGCTCCCGGCATTGGCGGCGGGCCCGGCTTTTGCTTTCGGAGAGGGTTTCCCGGCTGGAGGCCGCCTTGATGAAGGGCTCGGTTTTGAAATCGTCCGCGGTAGCGCCTTCCAACGCCTTGGGGTGGTCCGGGGAGACCAGAAGGACCAAAGGCGTGTCCAGCACTTTCAGCTTTTTCAATCCCTGGGCACGGGGGGCGAACTCCTGGTAAGTGATAATGAGATCCAGCTTTCGCTCCAGGAAGAGGGCGTTGAGCTCGTATTGGGGGTGCCGCTCTCCGATAAAGCGAAGCTCGGGATTGGTGCTCTTGACTAGCTTCAAGGCCCGGCTGATGCCGGTGGAAATTTCCAGCCACTCCAGGTAGCCGATGTGAAGGGAGTGGTAGAGCTGGCTGTAGTACTGTTTGGTTTCCTCCATAGCGGAGCCAAACCGTTCGGAGAAGTCCTGAAAGAGGGCAAAGAAAGTTTCGCCGGCCCGAGTCATGCGGACGTAGTGATGGGTACGGACAAAGAGGGAAAACCCCAGATCCTCCTCCAGCTTGGCAATGTATTTGCTGACGCTCTGCTGGGTCATGTAGAGGACCTTGGCGGTTTCGGTGAAGCTGAGGGTCCGGGCCAGGGTCAAAAAACACCGAATCGCCGCCTCATTTAGCATCTACGCCTCACCTCCTGACTGAAGACCGCTGTTTCCCTCTTCCTGCAAGAAAAAGAGAGAATATGCTTTCCTTTATTATAACAAGGAACGGATGTGGTTACAAGCCTTTTTATGGGAGGCCAGCCGCAGCATTTTCCCTGTCCTTCCTTTCTCTCCACCTGATTCAAACCAGCGTAAAAAGCGGGGCATTGGCCGAAACCAATGTCCCGTTTAACGTTTTCCTTGCTTTTTTCCGCCCTAAAAGAGCAAAAAGTGAAAAAATCATCCGCCCAAATAGGCCTTTTTCACCGCGTCGTCGTTGAGCAGCTCCGCGCCGGTGCCGGAGGAGACAATCCGTCCGGTCTCCAGTACATAGCCCCGGTGAGCGATGGACAATGCCATTTGCGCGTTCTGCTCCACCAGCAGAATGGTGGTGCCCGCGGCGTTCAGCTCCTGAATAATGGAGAAAATCTGGTCTACCAGAATAGGAGCCAGGCCCATAGAGGGCTCGTCAAGCATCATCAAGTGGGGTTTGGACATCAGGGCCCGGCCCATGGCCAGCATCTGCTGCTCGCCGCCGGACAGGGTGCCCGCAATCTGCCGCCGCCGCTCCTTGAGCCGGGGAAACCGCTCGTAAACGTCCGCGATGCCCGGCCCAATCTCGCTGTTGGGCCGTGTATACGCGCCCATTTCCAGATTCTCTTCCACCGTCATCTGTAAAAAAACCTGACGGCCCTCCGGCACCTGAGCCAGGCCATGGGCGACAATCTTGTGGGGCTGCATCCCCATAATGCTCTGGTCCTGGAAGGCAATGGAACCGGTTTGGGAGTGAAGCAGTCCGGAAATGGTTTTCAAAATCGTGGACTTGCCCGCGCCGTTAGCGCCAATCAGGGTGACGATCTCTCCCTGTTCCACTGAGAAGGAGACGCCTTTGATGGCGTGAATACTGCCGTAATAGACGTTGATGTCCTCCACATTCAGCATACTCATGCTCAGCCCTCCTCCTTCCGCTTGCCCAGGTAGGCCTCAATGACCTTCGGGTCGGCCTGGATTTCCTCCGGGGTGCCCTTGGCGATGATTTTGCCGTAGTTGAGCACCGCGATGCCCTCACAGATGCCCATGACCAGATTCATGTCGTGCTCAATGAGCATAATAGCAATCTGGAAGGTGTCCCGGATCTTCTGGATGTTCTCCATCAGCTCGGCGGTTTCCGAGGGGTTCATACCCGCCGCCGGCTCGTCCAGCAGGAGCAGGGACGGGTTGGTGGCCAGGGCCCGGACAATCTCCAGCCGCCGCTGGGCTCCGTAGGGCAGCGATCCCGCCTGATGATTCGCCAGGTCCTGCATGTCGAAGATGGACAGCAGCTCCAACGCCCGTTCATGGGCGATTTTCTCCCCCTTCCAGTAGCCGGGCAGACGGAAAATCCCCTGCCACATGCCGTAACGGATTTGGTTGTGGAGGCCGATTTTCACGTTGTCTTCCACGCTCAGGTTGGCGAACAGCCGGATATTCTGGAAGGTGCGGGCAACGCCCGCCTTGTTGCACTGGATGGTGTTCATGCCGTGGGTGTCCCTGCCGTCCACCAGGATGGTGCCCCGGGTGGGCTGGTACACCTTGGTCAGGAGGTTGAACACCGTTGTTTTCCCCGCGCCGTTAGGGCCAATGAGCCCGGCGATTTCCGTGCGGCCAATGGCCATGTCAAAGTCGTCCACGGCGGTCAGGCCGCCAAAGTCAATGCCCAGATGGCGGCATTCCAGAATGGGGCTCTTGTCCGCGTCCCGCTCCGGGATGCGGTTGGTGCTGGGCACCGGCACCAGCTTGGTAGGTTCCCGCTTCGCGCTCATTTCGCCTCGCCTCCTTTCGGCTCCGCCTTACGGTCCCGCCGGAACAGGCGGGCGAAAAAGCCCTTAATCATGGGATTGTTGGTGGCCAGCATGACCAGAATCAGCACAATGGCGTAGACCAGCATCCGGTAGTCCTGAAATTCCCGCAGGGCCTCGGGAAGGACGTACAGCACCACGGCGGCGATGATGGACCCCCACATGTTGCCCAGACCGCCCAGCACCACGTACACCAGCACCAGAATAGAGGTGTTGAAGTTGAACTTCGCCGCCTGGAGAGAGGAGAAGTTCAGTCCGTACAGGGCGCCTGCGGCCCCTGCCAGGGCGGCGGAGGTGACAAAGGCCATGAGCTTGTACTTGGTGATGTTGATGCCCACGCTCTCCGCGGCGATCTGGTTGTCCCGCAGGGCCATGATGGCCCGGCCGGATCGGCTGTTCACCAGGTTCTGAATGATAAACAGGGCCACCAGAATGAGTACAAAGCCCGCCGTGAAGGAGGCCAGCTTGGTGGTGCCCACCGAGCCCTGAGCTCCCTTGATGATGGCGATGCCGTCCTCTCCCAGGCCCAGGCTGTCGATGGTCAGGGTGCCGGTCAGGTTGAACGCCATGTGCAGGCCCTTGGAGTCCACGCCCACCAGCAGGCAGTTGATGAGCTCCTTGATAATCTCGCCGAAGGCCAGGGTGACGATGGCCAGGTAATCGCCCCGAAGCCGGAGCACCGGCACGCCTACCACCACGCCGGTCACGGCGCCGCAGGCCGCGCCCACCAACATGGCGATTCCCAGCCGCACTGGAGCAAAGGGAACGGCGTTTTGCAGGCTCATGGCAGCGATGATGCCGGAGAAGGCGCCCACGCTCATAAAACCAGCGTGGCCCAGGCTCAGCTCGCCCAGAACGCCCACGGTCAGGTTGAGCGAGACTGCCATGACGATGTAGCAGCACACAGGGACCAGCATGCCGCCCATGGCGCTGTTGATGAGCCCCTGGCTTCGCATGACGCTGACGAGAACAAAGGCGAGAATGACGCCCAGATAGGTGGCAAAGTTCACCTTGGCGGCGGTTTTCATTGATTTCAGCTTGTTCATCCCGGCCACCTCAGACTTTCTCGGGCACATACTTGCCCAGCAGTCCGGCAGGCCGCACCAGCAGCACGATAATCAGCACGGCGAACACGATGGAGTTTGCCAGATTGGTGGAGATGTACGCCTTGGCCATGGTCTCGATGACACCCAGAAGGATGCCGCCCAGAAAGGCCCCGGGAATGGAGCCGATGCCGCCGAACACGGCGGCGGTAAAGGCCTTGATGCCAGGCATGGACCCGGTAGTGGGTGTGAGGGTGGGTGTGTAGGAGCACAGGAGCACGCCAGCCACCGCCGCCAGGGCGGAGCCGATGGCGAAGGTCATGGAAATCGTCCGGTTGACGTTGATGCCCATGAGCTGGGCCGCGGCCTTGTCCTCGGAGCAGGCCCGCATGGCCTTGCCCATCTTGGTCTGGCTGGTGAACCAGGTCAGGCCGGCCATGACCACGATGCACACGGTCACGGTGACGGCAGCCACACCGGAGACGTTCAGCGCGCCGCCGAACAGGGGCGGGATGGTCAGATTCACCACGGAGGAGAAGTTCTTGGGCGCCGCGCCCCAGATGAGCTGGGCCGCGTTCTGCAAAAAGTAGCTCACGCCAATGGCGGTGATGAGCACCGCCAGAGAGCCCGCCTCCCGCAGGGGGCGGTAGGCCAGTCCCTCAATGACCACGCCCAGCACGGTACAGACCAGCATGGCCAGGAGGATGGACACCAGGGCAGGCAGACCCAGGTAAGAGATCCCGCAGTAGGCGATATAGCCGCCCACCATAATGACATCGCCATGGGCAAAGTTGAGCATTTTAGCGATGCCGTACACCATCGTATAACCCAGCGCGATGATGGCGTAGATGCTCCCCAGGCTGACGCCGATAATCAGGTTGGAGAGAAATTCCATTTGCGCTCACCTCTTCTTTTATTTTTCTATGGCAGAAACAGGAGCGGCGGCCGCTCACCGCCGCCTCTGTTTCCACCATAGAAACAGAGGTCGGCTGCCGGGGGGTGCCCCGGCAGCCTGCCTCATATGGTTTCGCTTTTCAGGTTCAGGGTGTGACGTACACGCCGTCCTTGATGACCACGGCCATGGGAGCCTTGGAGACCGCGCCGCTGGCGTCCCAGGTCATGCCCGCGCCGGTGAGTCCGTCCACGGAGATGGTGGGCATGACGCCGACCAGGGCCTCACAGATGTCCTGAGGGGACATGTCGGGGGTGCAGTTGGCGGCCTTCAGGGCCTCGTAAATGACATACACCGCGTCATAGCCGTCGGCGGCGAACTGGTTGGGGGTCTCGCCGTGCCGGCTGTTGTAGGTGCTCACGAAGTTCTGAGTGCGCTCGTCCTCCGCGTCGGCGGAGAAGGGAGTCAGCAGCATGACGCCCTCCGCCAGGGAGGTGTCAAAGCCTTTCACGGTCAGGATGCCGTCCATGCCGTCCACGCCGAAGAAGGTGGGGGCGTAATTGATGGCCTTGGCCTGGGTCAGAATGACGGAAGCGGGGGTGTAGTAGATGGGCAGGAACACCACGTCGGCCCCTTTGGACTGGGCGTCAGCGATCTGAACAGAGAAGTCGTTCTGGGTGTCCTCGGTGAAGGTGGTTTCGCTGACGATTTCCAGGTTCTTCGCGGCGGCCTCGGCCACGAAGGTGTCCCGGATGCCCTGGGAATAGGCGTTGTCGTTCTGGTAGATGACAGCGATCTTGCTGCCGGGCAGGTTCTCGGAGATGTAGTCAGCCGCGCCGGTGCCCTGGTTGGGGTCGGTGAAGCAGACCTGGAACATGTTGTCCTTGCCGTTGATGACGTCAGTGGAGGAGGCGGAGGGGGTCAGGGCGAAAATGCGGTCGTTAAAGGCTTCCGCGGAGACGCTGATGCAGGGGCCGGTGGTGACGGTGCCCACCAGGGCCTGCATGCCCCAGTCCTTCAGGCTGTTGTACGCGTTGACCGAGGTCTCGGCGTCGGAAACGTCGTCCTGGGGATTGAAGTCAAACTGAATGTCGCCGCCCAGGGCGTTGATCTCGTCCACGGCGATCTTGGCGCCATTCATGGCCGCGTTGCCGTAGATGGCGTTGCCGCCGGTGAGGGGACCGATGCCGCCCAGCTTGAAGGCCGCGCCGGTGGGTGCGTTGCCGCCGCCCTCGCCGCCGGGCGCGGACGTGCTGGGGGTGTTGTTGCCGTTGTTGGCGGGCTGATCTCCGCCGTTGCCGCCGCCGCAGCCAGCCAGCAGGGACAGGGAGAGCGTGCCGGCCAGAGCAAGAGACAGAATACGAGACAATTTCATTTCTGATTCCTCCTAAGTTCGGTATGTTTGTTTGAGACGGGCGCGGCCCCCGAGACAGAGAGGCCAAAGCGGAGGTGTTCCGCTTTGCACACGCCATCATAAAAGGAAGTCATCTTTTTATGATGTTGACAATTATAACGGCGTGGAGCGAAAATGTCAACCTCACAAACTGTACAAATGGAGGAGAATGAGGAAACGGTTCCAGGCAAAATTCCACAAAGAACGGCCTGAAAGCGGCTCAGATGAGGATGCCGCCGTTTGGGGCTAGGACCTGACCGGTGAAAAAATCCCCGGCCGGGGAAGCGAGAAACAGGAGCGCGGCGGCCACGTCGGCGGGAGTTCCGATGCGCTCCAGGGGGGTCTCTTCCCGGAGGGCGTCCAGGTCCCGCGGGGTAAGATTTCCGTTCATTTCTGTCTGAATTACGCCGGGAGAAACGCAGTTTACAGTAATTCCAGAGGGCCCAACCTCCTTGGCCAGGGCCTTGGTGAAACCGATGACCGCGGCCTTGGAAGCGGAGTAGGGGACCTCGCAGGATCCTCCGGTCTGTCCCCACATCGAGGAGACCGTGAGGATTTTTCCTGCTTTCCGGTGGACGAAGTGGGGCAGAACCGCCCGGCAGCAGTGGAAGACCCCATCCACGTTGACCGCGAAGATGCGCCGCCATTCCTCTATGGTAAAATCGCTCAAAAGTTTGGTTTGGGCAATGCCGGCGTTGCATACCAAAATGTCAAGTTGACAAAATTTTTCTAACACAGTGTCAACCATCCGGACTGCCTGTTCCGGGTCGGACACGTCGGCCTGAATGGGGAAGACAGTGAAGCCCTCCGCACGGAGCTCCGCGCAGAGGGCCAGGGCGGCTTCCTCTGATTTGAAGTAGTTGATGGCGGTCTGATAACCGGCCCGGGCAAATTGGCGGGCGGTTTCCGCGCCGATGCCCCGGGAGGCGCCTGTTATGAGGACAGTTTTTTGCATGGGGGTGCTCCTTTGCCTGTGAGATTTCAGTTTGCTTGTGGGGGAGGTCTCTGCCTCTTCACCGGCAGATTGTCACAAACTTGTATTTTCGTCCTTGCCTCCGGCGGGTCCGCTTTCTCTTGCGTAAGAGAAAGCAGACGGAAAGAGAACGCAAAGAGGGAAACCTAGGTTCCCCTCTTTGATCTCCCCTCCTACGCTCGTATCGAAAGAAGTTACGGGGGTTGCAACGCGACCGTGGGGTAGTCCCAGCGCGCCGCTTCGCGGCGTGGGTGCAGACTTGGGAGTTTTTTGTTTGTACTGGAAGCCTTACACCTTCCATCCGTTCAAATATGCCTCCTGTTCAGGGGTAAGGGTATCAATCTCCAGCCCCATGGCGGCCAGCTTGACCCGTCCGATCTCGCCGTCAATGGAATCGGGCACATTGTAAACCTTTTTCTCCAGCCCGCTCTGGTTTTTAATCCACTCCAGGGCCAGCGCCTGCACGGCAAAGGACATGTCCATAATCTCCGCCGGATGCCCATTGCCCGCAGCCAGATTGACCAAACGGCCCTCACCGATGACATTCAGGGTCTTCCCATTGGGCAGGGTGTACCCCTCAATGTTGTCCCGGCGCAGCGTCTTGTTCACCGCCATAGCCGCCAGACCGGCCACATCCACTTCACAGTCAAAGTGTCCCGCGTTGGTCAGGAAGGCGTTGTCCTTCATCGTCTCGAAATGCCGGGGCACAATCACGCCTTTGCAGCCCGTGACTGTCACAAAAATGTCGCCCAGAGGCGCGGCCTCGTCCATGGTCATCACCCGGAAGCCGTTCATGGTGGCGTCCAGCGCCTTGAAGGGGTCAATCTCCGTCACAATCACGTCCGCGCCCATGCCCTTGGCCCGCATGGCCACGCCCTTGCCGCACCAGCCGTAACCGGCCACTACCACGGTCTTTCCGGCCACCACCAGATTGGTGGTGTGCATAATGGCGTCCCACACGGACTGGCCGGTGCCGTACTTATTATCGTAATAGTGCTTTGCCTTGGCGTCGTTGACCGCCATCATGGGGCAGGGCAGGATATTTTCCCGCTCCCGCGCCCGGAGGCGCAGAATTCCCGTGGTAGTCTCCTCACAGCCGCCCAGCAGGCAGCCGGCGTATTCGGCGCACTTGCCGCCCAGCAGGTCAATCAAGTCGCCGCCGTCGTCAATCACCAGGTGGGGGTGGCATTTCAGCGTCTCAATGAGCAGGTCCTCATATCCCTGTCCGTCCACGCCGTGGATACCGAAGGTTTTCACACCCATGCTGGCCAGGCCCGCCGCCACATCGTCCTGAGTCGACAGGGGGTTTGAGCCGGTGAGGTAGACATCCGCGCCGCCCTTTTGCAGCACATAGCCCAGATTGGCGGTCTTTGCCTCCAGATGGACGGATACCGCCACCCGCAGGCCGGCAAAGGGCTTCTCCCGCTCGAAGCGGGCCTCAATGCTGGACAGGGCCGGCATGAAGGAACGAACCCAGTCAATTTTCCGGCGGCCGGATTCAGCCAGAGAGGTGTCTTTTACAATGCTCATGATTGGTCATCCTTTCTGATAACGGTTTTTTCTCTTCTCTTCTTGAACGAAAAGAAGCAAAAGAACGTTAAACTGGTTCTACCGGCAGACTGCCATAAAAGCGCGGTCCGACGTTCTTTCTGCTTCTTTTTCTTTCAAGAAAAAGAAGTTATTTCAGCTCTGCTACGGTCACGCCGTCCTCGCCCTCGCCATACCGGCCGGGCCGGAAGGATTTGATATAGCGGCTCCTTCTCAGATGGTCCCGGACCGCCTTGCGCACCGCGCCGGTGCCTTTTCCGTGAATAATCGTCACGGATTCCAGCTTGGCCAGCATGGCGTCGTCCAAAAACCGGTCCAGCACTGCCAGGGCCTCGTCAGTCATCAGCCCTCGGAGGTCCACCTCCGGCTTAGCTCCCATGGTCCGCAGGGTCTGCTGGGAGCGCTGAATGGCCTTCCGGGTTTCCTTCTGGGCGGCGGTCTCGCCCTCCACCACCCGGACCTCCTCCTGTTTGGCGGAAATTTTCAAAATACCCGCCTGCAATTGAAGCACACCGTCTTTGTTCACTGACAGCACCGTGGCCTGAGTGCCCATGCTCAGCAGCTCCACCGTGTCTCCCTTCTGCGCGGGCCGGGTGGGCGGCGGAACCTCCTCTTCCGGACGGGCCCCCAAACGGCCGTCCGCCTCGTTCAGGCGGCGGCGCAGCTCTGCCCGCTGCTCGTTGACTGCCTGCCAGTCCTCCTCTTTCCGCTGCTTCTTCCGCATTTCGCTCAGCTCCTGGAACACCTGGTCCGAAGCCGCTCTGGCCTCGTCCAGAATGGTCCTGGCCTCCTTCCGGGCCTGTTCCAGGGCCTTGTCCCGCTCCGCCTCCAGCTTCTTCCGGTAAGCGCGGGCTGCCGCCGCATCCTCCTCCATGGTCTGGCGGAGGCGGGCCGCTTCCCGCGTCTCCCCCTCCATGGCCTGCCTCTGGCTTTCCAACTGGCTGAGCACGTCCTCAAACTGAACATTTTCCGCGTTAATCTGCTCAGAAGCCCGGTCAATGATGTGTTCCGGCAGGCCCAGCCGCCGGGAAATGGCGAAAGCGTTGGACTTGCCGGGCACGCCAATCAACAGGCGGTAGGTGGGCCGCAGGGTTTCCACGTCAAATTCGCAGGAGGCGTTTTCCACGCCCGGCGTGGTCATGGCGTACACCTTCAGTTCCGCGTAGTGCGTGGTCGCGCCCACTCTGGCCCCCAGGTTCCGGGCCTCCTCGATGATGGCCACTGCCAGGGCCGCGCCCTCGATGGGGTCGGTGCCCGCCCCCAGCTCGTCGAAGAGAATCATCGTCCTCTCCCCGGCCTCGGCCAGGATTTTGACCGTGTTGGTCATGTGGGACGAGAAGGTGGACAGGGACTGTTCGATGGACTGCTCGTCCCCGATGTCGGACAGCACGCTGTCAAACACGGACACATGACTTCCGTCGTCCACCGGCAGATGGAGCCCGCACTGGGCCATCAGCGTCAGCAGCCCCAGGGTCTTCAGCGCCACGGTCTTGCCGCCGGTGTTGGGGCCGGTAATCACCAGCGTGTCAAAGTCGGTTCCCAGCCGCAGGTCAATGGGCACCGCCTTTTTGCTGTCCAGCAGGGGGTGCCGGGCGTGGCGGAGCACCAGACTGCCGTCCTGGGCCAGCCTGGGTTCCATGGCATTCATCCGGTAAGACAGCTTGCCCCGGGCAAAGATGCCGTCCAGTGTGACCAGCATTTCGTAATCGGTGGTGATCTCCTCCCGGAACTTGGCCGCCTCGGCGGAGAGCTCCCGGAGGATTCGTTCGATCTCCTTTTCCTCCCTGGCCTGCCACTCTTTCAGCTCGTTGTTGGCCTGGACCACGCCCATGGGCTCGATGAAGTAGGTGGACCCGCTGGAGGAAACGTCGTGAACCAGTCCGGGCACGTCGCCCTTACACTCGGCCTTGACGGGCACCACGTACCGGTCCCCCCGGAGGGTGACTAAGTTTTCCTGCAAATAGCGGGAGGAGTGGGAGATGATTTTTTGCAGCACCTCTCTAGCCTTGTTTTCAGTGAGCCGGATATGGCGGCGGATGTTGGCCAGCTCCGGGCTTGCCGCGTCAGCCAGCTCCCCCTCGCCCACGATGGATCCGGTAATCCGCTCCTCCAGGTATTTGTTGGGCGTCAGGCAGCGGAAGAGCGCGTCGATGCAGGTTTTTTTCCGCTCGTCCCCGGAGCCGTATTCGCCCACGGACCGGGCGGTTTTCAGCACGCCCGCAATGTCCAGCAGCTCCCGTGTGTTCAGCATGCCGCCCAGGTCTGCCCGCTGGACGATGGCGGCCACGGGCTTCACGCCGGAAAAGGAGGGGGTGCCTCTGGTGTCCATCATGGTCCGGGCCGCGCTGGTCTCCGCCAGGAGCCGGGCCACGCCGTCCCCGTCCACGCTGGGCCGCAGGGCGCGGCACCGGTCCTTGGCCTCCTCGCTCACCGCCTGGCCGGCCAGCAGCTCCAGCACGCGGGGGAGCTCTAATGTGTGAATGGATTTCTCAAACAAATCGGTCATGGTATCTTCCTCGCAGGATATCAGTTTTCTCTTCTTTTTCTTGAAAGACGGAACGGCCCTTGCCTTTGCTCCGCAAACGCTTTGTGGAGTCCCTCTGATCGAAGCCAGAAAAAGAAGCAAAAAGGACTTTAAGAAGCTGTATTCATAACCGGGGAATGGCAGATGGACGAAGGATTTTGTTGTCAGGCGAGACCATCTTTCGCCGGAATCCTTGGTGGATTCCAAGAAAAATTGGCGCAGCATGACGGCAAAAGGCGAGTTCAGATGCCGTGCAATGGTTGTGAATACAGCTTCTAAGCGCGAAACCTTCGGTACTCCTATCATATCCCGCTTTTCGCTTTCATGCAAGCCTTTCTTTTCACCCGGCGCAGCCGGAGGCAAAAAGAGGTCCCGCGGATATCCACGGGACCTTTGGGCACACAGTCTGAAGTTCTTTTCGGTCCCTTTCTTTCAAGAAAAGGAACTACGCGGCCTGAGGCTGGAGCTTCTCGTTCACCTTCATGAGGGAATAGACGCGGGATACCTCCAGGGTGGCGCAGATTTTGTCGGCCAGATTGACCACCACTGCTTCCCGGCAATGGGGCATTTTCTTGGCCAAAGGCCACATATGGCTGATGATCGCGTTCTGTTCCTTCTCGCTGAGCTGGGTAAGCCTGGAGGCGTTCTTCAGCGCGGCCACTGGATGCGCGAAGCACTGATTGCCCTCATATTTGGTTTTGTCCTTGGGGTCGTAGAGATAAAGGTCGTGGAGCAGTCCGGCCCGTGCGGCGGCCACATAGTCCAGATGCCAACGGCGGGCCAGCCGGAAGGCCATGTAAGATACAAACAGGGAATGTTGGTAGCAGCTGACAAAGAAGTGGTGCTTGATGTTTTTCATGGAGTTGACCTCCGGACTGTCCAGCAGGTCGGCAACACAGGCGGCATAGCTCCGTTCGTTGATGGGGTTGAACAGCTTCGGCATGCGGCAAGGCTCTCCTTTTCTTAAAAATATGGTGTGCGGGATTGTTTCAAACCTACTATAGCACAAAAAAATCGAAATGTCTTGTAGAAATCTTTCCCTTAAAGGAATTTTAAGAAACGTTGTTTCTGCCGCGTTCCGAGCCTGTCCCCGCTCCCGGCATTATGTAAGCCTGCCTGTGGAGGCAGGCTGTTTGTATCAATAGCTCAGCATGCAGATGCCGCTGGCGCTGATCTGAGGTGGAAGGCTGGGGGTCATCGCGCCGTCGAACTGGATCAAGATCCGGTTCCCGGCGGAGAAGCAGCGGGCGGAATAGGACGTGTGGACCAAAACTTCCTGCTGATTGCTGGCATCCCGCACGAGCAGCTCAGTACCCCACCGGCCGCTGGAGGCCTGAAGCACGGTTGCTTCCATTGTCATTTCAAACTCACCTCCCTCGATTGGCTACAGTCCACTTTATTCCGGCAGCCTGTCTCCCGTGCAGGTCAATTTCCCTTCTTTTCTTGAACGAAAAGAACCAAAAGAACTTTAAACTGGTTCTGCCTGAAATGGGCGGTAAAACACAGCTTAAAGTTCTTTTTGGTTCTTTTTCAGCTTTACGAAAGATTATCCGTCTGTAATGTGGACATGGTTGTTGATGTGGTCCGCGCAGTAGCAGTAGTAGCCCTTGCACTTGGAGCAGTAGCGGAAGTCCAGGTCCGGATGGTCCGTGTCAGTCCGGCCGCATACCGCGCACTTGTGCAGATAACCCTTCTGCTGTTTCACTCGGTTCACGGACTGCTTGAAATTCATGGTTTTGCGGGAGGTGCTCCGCCGTCCCCGCTGAAGGAGATAGGAGATTTCTTCCCAGAAGAAGATGGCATAATTCAGAATGGCTATCACAGCGGCCAGCGCCATCGCCCACTGGCCCCCAATCAGATTCCCCAAAATCATCAGCAGGAAAAGGGCCCCGTCAATCCAGCCCAGCCATTTGGCTTTAACCGGAATGAGGAAGAACAGCAGGAACTGCAGCTCCGGATACAGGGTGGCAAAGGCGAAGAACAGGGACAGATTGACATAACCCATGCTGGCATAGCCGCTGAACAGGCCCACGATGATGTTCAGCACCACGCCCAGCAGATAGAACAGGGTGAACTTTCCGCTGCCCCACTCCCGTTCCAGGGCGGATCCGATGAACCAGTAAAAGTACAGCGACAGGGCAAAAAACAGCATATTTCCCCCAAAGGAGGGCACGATCACGAAGGTGGCAAGCCGCCAGATCTGGCCGTGGAAAATGGCCTGAGCGCTGAAGGAGAGCACTGAGCTCATAAAAAAACCGGTTGTGCTGAGCATATCCATCAGGTAAACCAGGACGTTGCCAATGACGATGTAGAGCATCAGATTGGGGATACCAAATCGGGGATGCCTGGCGCAAAAACGGTCGATCCATTGGTTCAGGGATTTCACAGGAACAGCCTCCTCACATAACATTGCTTCTATTCTACCCAACTTTTCCCTCAAAGTCCAGTAATAAAGTGTGAACATTCCGGTCTGATTTCCCGAAAAGCCGGTCATGCTCCGGCTTTGTCCGCTGGCGGGGGCCAACTTTTTTCCGGTTCTCCGCCGTTTTTGGCGATGCGGCGGCGGAGCCAGTTGCCCCGGAGGTAGTAGACGATGAACAGCAGCGAGGTAATGGTCCAGGAGACCGGGTAGCTCACCAGGATGGTGTCCACGCTGTAGAAGCAGGGCAGCACTAGAATGACCCACAGCACCCGGAGCGCGCAGACGCCGCCGCAGGTGATGAGGGTGGGCTTGAGGGAGTCCCCGGTTCCCCGGCAGGTGCCGGAGAGAATTTCAATGCAGACAAAGGAGGCGTAGAAGGGGCAGATAAACCAGACGATGCGCTGTCCCAGGGCCAGAACGTCCAAATCCTGGGTGAACATCCGCAGCAGCCAAGGCCCGCAGGCGCAGAAAAGCGCGCTGATGGCGATGGTGGCGCCCATGGTCATGGCCAGGCAGACCTTGACGCTTCTGCGAAGGCGGTCGTATTTTTTCGCGCCGAAGTTCTGGCTGACGAAGGTGGTGATGGCCACGCCGAAGGCCCCGCAGGTCATCCAGTAAAAGCCGTCCATTTTGCCGAAGGCGGTCCAGGCCGCCACCACGCCGGTGCCGAAGGCGTTGATCTGGGACTGAATGAGCATGTTGGAAATGGTGTACATGTCCGACTGGATGCCCGCAGGGATGCCGATCATCAGCACCCGCTTGAGAATGTCCCTGTGGAAACGGATTTCCGGGAAGTGGAGGTAATAAGGCGCCTCCGGCCGGGTCAGGGCCGCCAGCACCAGCGCGGCGGCGGCAACCTGGGCCAGCACCGTGGCCACGGCCACGCCGAAGACCTCCAGGTCCAGAACCACCACGAAGAGGAGGTCCAGGACGATGTTGACCATGCACGCGGCGATGAGGAAGTAAAGGGGGCGGCGGGAGTCGCCCACAGCCCGGAGGATGCCGGAACCCACGTTGTAGGTGAAGGAGGCCAGGGTTCCGGCGAAGTAGACCCGAAGGTAGGTGACGGAGTATTCCATAATATCCTCTGGCGTGCCCAGGAGGGCCAGCGCGGGCTCCGCCAGGACAATCCCCAGCACCGTGATGCCCGCGCCCGCGGCCAGGGAGAGTGCGGCGGCGGTGTGGACGGTCCGGCGCAGCTCGGTCAGCTCCTTTGCGCCGTACTGCTGAGCGATGATGACCGTAGCGCCGGAGGCCACGCCCACGAACATGTTAATCAGGAAATTGATAATCAGGGCGGAGGATCCGCCCACAGCCGCCAGGGCCCGCGTACCCACAAAGTTGCCCACAATAACGGCGTCCACCGTGTTGTAAAGCTGCTGAAAAAAGGTCCCCAGCAGAATGGGGAAGAAGAAGGCCAGCAGCGGCTTCCAGATTGGGCCTTCCGTGATTTGCGACCTCACTTGAGATTCATCCTTTCCATGGTTCTGTTCTTTTTCTTGAAAGAAAAAGAACCAAAAAGAACGTTTAACTGGGGCGGCGGATGTCCGGCAGAATCAGTTTTAAGGAACCGCTGATTAAGAGCCTATCCCAGAATTAGGCGTGCGCGGATTGACGAACAATTTTTGTCTGGCAAGTGAAAATAACGCGGAATCCTGACGGATTTTAAGCTTTTTTCACGCAGTCCAGGCGGTGGTCGCCCAACCCGCGCCGCCATCCTGGTTTTCCAGCACCATCTCTACTGGTATTGCGGACGAACCGCTGCCAGTGGTATTGCCGCCACGAAAAAGCTTGGCCATAAACGGGACGCGGTTGTTATCCGGATTTTCCTCAATATAACGCGGCTTTGGGCCATTTTTCGTTGACAGCGGCAAAGGGGTTGAAGGTCCCGGCTGGTCAGCCGGGCGTGGCCGTCCATCCCCGTGTAGGTGCAGACCGTGTTTTTCTCCGCTTCATAGAAACGATCGCTCCTTCCCGCAAAATAGTTTGACGCCTGCATTTTCAGCTGGCTTGTATGATGCTATCATACAGCACAGCGAAAAAAATGCAAGCATCAATCTAAAAAATTTTTGAGATTAGAAACTGTCACTAGGCCTTGTTTGATAAATGGCAATGTGTCCAACAGCGAGGGATTTTTTCGTCTGGCAAACAATTTTTTCACAGGAATCCAAAAAGATTTCAAGGAAAAATTGTGCCGCCCAGGCGGAAAAAGGCCCGCTGCTTGGGCATGTTGACATTTTTCAAACAAGGCCTAGGAAAGGATCCCGTCAATTCCCGCGGCAAACTCCCAGTCCGCCGCCACCATGAGGACCACCACATTGCCGGCAGTGCGCCGCACCGCGTTGTCCAGCTTCTCCACCTCGCCCGGCTGATAGCTTTCCACCGCCGTCCGCTGGTCTGCCACATGCTGGCTCAGCGCCTCGTTCACCCGTTCCGCCGCGTCCCCGTCCACAGCGGTGATCACCGTCAGCTCCTCCGCCGTGGCCCCCTCGGACAGATACACCTGGCTGTCACTCACGTCCTCCGGGTCAATTCCCAGCAGGGGCAGGGCAATATCGCTGTCCAGCGCCTCCAGATGGTCGCTGAAGGCCTGGGATTCCAGATAGGCGTCCACAATTTCCTGAGGGTCCGCCGTTTTGGCTTCCTTGCCGCCGCAGCCCGCCAGCAGCGCCAGCGCCAGCAGCAGGGGAATCATCCGCTTCATTCTCATCTCTCCTTCTCTGTCTCTATTTGGACAAAATCACATGATTTTTCAGATATTCGTACCACCGCTTGTAGTAATCCCGCTTCAGGTGGATCCCGTCCGTACTGCCCTCTTCAGGCAGGGTTCCGTCCTCGCCCATCACGGAGGCGCCCACATCCAGATAGTACACCTGCTCCTCTGCCGCGATTTGGGCGATCATCCCATTGTACCGGAGGATGTTTTCATTGGTGAAATAGGGGTGGCTGTCCGACTCCTCCTTTGTCACTGGCAGAATGGCCTGGAGGTAGATCACCGCGTCAGGCTGAAGCTCCTTCACCCGGCGGACAGCCTGAACATATGTGTTGTAGAACAGCGGGTCGTCGTTCCACCCCAGCTCATTGACGCCCAGCATAATGTATACCTTTCCGTAGCGCTCCTTTTCCAGTGCGCCCATCACGGTATCCGTGACGCCGCTGACGGTGAATTTAACCCGTTTGTCCTCCAGCTCCAGAACGGTCAGCCCCTTGTAGGACAAGCCCGTGGGCCCTTTGATGCCGCTGTAGAGCAGGAGTCCGTCCGTCCGGGAATCTCCGACGAAAGCCGCGTCCGAGAAATAGTCCTCCGGCGCGGGCGCCGACTCCGGCACCGGCTGGGTGTAGTCGTAAACTTCCAGCGGCTCCGCCGGCTCTTCCGGCATCAGGGGGAAGGGAGCGGGCGGATCTACCAGGCCCGCCGCCGCCAGCAGCGGCAGATTGGGCTCAACCAGGGCGGTTGGCAGCGGCTTCTGCCCCACCGCCGGCGGAGACGGCGGCAGGGAGCTTCCGGGCAGCGGCGTTTCCTGCACGCCCCGGCCCCAGACCGTGCCGCTCACCGCCGTCAGGCACAGCACTCCCGCGCCCAGCAACGCAATCATTCCATTCCAGCCTCCAGGCCGTCCTCTTCTTGCCGCCATGCAACGTTCTCCTTCTTTTTCTTGAAAGAAAAAGAAGCAAAAAGAACTTTAAACTGCCTTCTATATGACAGGTGTCCGGAAGAACCGGCTCAAAGCTCTTTGCTGAAACCTCTTTCAAGAAAGTATCGTCTTTTTTATGTCATCTATTAGACTGTTATCCAGGGGCAAAAGTTTCGGCTCAGTTCGACTTTTTCAGGTCAAATTTCCCCGACGTGTGTGCAGATTCAATCAGTGGCCCCTTAAACCGGCGCCAAGATAATATCTCCCACCTCCGCCAGGGTCTCCGCTGTCCAGTCCGGGTGGATACCGGAGTCATTTTTCTTCCGATGAGGGTTAAACCAGATGGTGGAAATGCCGCCGTTCTGTCCCCCAAGGATATCGGATTGGAGGTTGTCCCCCACCATCACGGTCCGGCTCAGGTCTCTGCCGGTCAGTCCCAGAGCGTTGTACACCTGAACAAAAAATTCCCGCTGGGGTTTCTGGCAGCCCATGGCCTGGGAGATGAACAGGCCCTCAATACAGTCTTGAATGGCCGACCGCTCCAGCCGGCCGGTCTGCGATTCCGTAATTCCATTGGTGAGGATAGCCATGTGGCAGAAGGGCTTCAGGCGGCGGCACAGCGCCTCGGCCCCAGGCAGCAGCATGGAGCACTGACCCAGCCCCTTCAGATAGGCCCGGTTCATCTCCTCCGGGTCTCCGCCGCCCAGCAGGTCCAGATACTGCCGGAACCGCTCCACCACCAGCCAGTCCCTGGTAATCTCCCCCCGGTCAAACCGGTTCCAAAGGGCGGTGTTGATCTGGCCGTAGGCCCGCCGCAGCTCCTCTGTCAAGGGAACGCCGAGGTCTTCTGTAACTTGACGGAGGACCTCGGCCTCCGCCCGGTCAAAGTCAAAGAGTGTGTTGTCCGCGTCAAACAGCACGGTGTCAAAGCGAAGCATGCTCAGCCCTCCTTCCGGCGGGGCGGGAGCAGACGGACCGCGGAGGACACCAGCAGCACCCCGATGGCGAGACTGCCCGCCATGCCCAGCG
Organism: Oscillospiraceae bacterium; assembly: GCA_022793095.1. Lineage (GTDB taxonomy): Bacteria > Bacillota > Clostridia > Oscillospirales > Oscillospiraceae > JAAWCD01. Next base: position 94,052 of record JAAWCD010000070.1, read on the forward strand.
TTTCCAGCCCCTTGGCCGCGAAGCGCTCCATGTCGCCCCGGATACAGTATTCCATGGTGTAGTAGATGCCCCCGCCGGGCACCAGGGGCAGGAATGCCGCCTGTAGGTAGCCGGTGGCCGGAGCCTTGAAGACCCGCGCCATGCACTCGGCATACAGGGAGATTGCCACGGCGGCCAAGAGGCATTGAATCATCACGCTGCCCAAGGGCCCGGCCAGCAGGTAAACCAGCCAGCCCAGACAGCCGCCCAGCCCGTGGAAGAAAAGGCGCCGGCGGCCCCGGACATTATAGAAAAAGGAAAACCCCAGGGAGCAGAGGAACGCCGCTCCGCAGGGCAGAACCCATTCCATCACGGCCCCCCACCTCCCAAAAGCTGAAGCAGGGCCAGCGCCACGCCGGTGCCCAGGGCGATGGCTGTGGCGGTAAGCAGGGCCTCGGCCAGCTTGGACACACCGGCCACCAGGTCCCCGGCCATAATGTCCCGCATGGTGTTGGTCAGGGCGATGCCCGGCGTCAGGGTCATGAAGGCCCCGATGATAATCCGGTCGCTGTTGACCCCCAGCCCGGCCTGGACCAGCAGCAGGGCCAGCAGGGCGGACGCGGCGCTGGCGATGATATTTTGGAAGAAGGGGTTGGTGTGCACCCGGTCCAGCCGCCGCACACAGCCGAAGATAGCCATACCGCATATGCCGCCGCAAACCGAATCCCAAAAGGTCCCCTGGAAGAAGAGGGTGAAGGCCCAGGCCCCGAGAAAGTAGGCGGCCAGCAGCACCCGCTGGGAGTACGTCTTGCCTGCCGCGATTTCATCCATCCGGGTCCGCACCTGGTCCAAGGGCGGCGCGTCACGGCAGATCTGACGGCAGAGGTCGTTATACTGCTCCATTTTCGTCAAATCGGTGCCGTGCCCGCCCACCCGGCGGATGTAGCTGACAGGCGTGCCGTCAGGGGCGACGCAGCTGACGAAAATGCTGTTATAAATGGCGAAAACCTCGCTCTCCTGGGCGTGGTAGGCCCGGAGCACCCGAGTGATGGACTCCTCCACCCGGTAGATTTCGGCTCCGCTGGTCATCAGGCGGTAGCCCAGATCTGTGGCCGTCAGAAGCAGCGCGTTATAGTCCATCCTTCGGCCCTCCTCCACGTCCGGCGCACGGTTTTGACCTTATTATACGTGTTTTTCCCGCCCTGCACAAGGGCTTTCGACACGTTCTTTCTTCCAAATTTTCCGGACGTTCTCCTCCCTTTTTTGGCTTCCAGCGGCGGACAGTCTGTTCCGGCGGCAAAGGGTTCCCAGGAAGCGCCTGTATGGGGAATCACTTTCTTTCTATTTCGAGTGAAGCCGCAGCCCCAAAGAATAGTCCAGCGCGGAAAGGAGGGGCATCACCGCAATAAAAATCCAGAAAAAAGAAGACAGGAAAAGACTCTCAAACAGCTCCTTCAAGTCGTCTGTCAGGGGAACGGAGGCCGTACCCAGCCCCAGAAGACACAGGAGGGTGAACCACAGGACAAGGGCAAGCTCGCACAAAAGCCAGGGCAGGATGACCGCACAATACAGAAAGCCTAAGAGCGGCAGCTTATTCCGGTCCCTGGGCGCTGTCTGGGAGTCTGCGGAGCGGGTCCGCTGGGGCGAGATCAAGAGGGCTTGCAGCCTCCGGTTTCTGATGGGATAATAGTACCTCGCTGACAGCAGAAAGGGAAAGTAGCAGGAGCAGAGCCGTTCCAGAAGCAGGGCGGCCATGGTTTTCCCGAGCACAGCGAACAATACGCACAGGCAGCCTTCCAGTGTCATTTTCCATCCCTCCTTTTTAATTGCAGTCTATCACAGCTGCTGCCGGATTTCTACCGGCACACAAAGAAACAGCCAGTGCCTGGCTTCTGTAAAAGCCAGGCACTGGTTTAGAGTGCAGGTAGGTTACTTAATTACAAGTTTATAGGTGTCCATTCCTGGGATACTCTTCAAAAAAGCTTCAACAATGGATTTAGCTTCATTATGTGCATCTGTAAGAATCCCTCGCTCAATAGCTTTTTCTTCCATAACTTGCTTTTCCTCAACAATAAACTGATTGTAGTCATCAAAAGTAACTTTGTTAAAAAGGCCTTCTCGTACTTCCAAAACATTGATAGTTTCTTGTGGAATGTAGTTGTCAAGGATTTTACTTTTAGGCAATGTAACTGTAATAGTACGCTTAGTCTCGTCCACATCAATTTTGACATCGCTGAGGTCAATACCAACTTTAATCGTGCCATCGTATGTGACGAGAAGACTTGTGTCACTAAACGGCATAGTCCAGCCCCAAAGCCATGTTTTCTCATCTTCTTTTCTATTGGAATTTGTATAAATATATTTTACTGTTGCTAATTCCTTGATGGAATTTATTTGTTCTTGTAACTGTGTTCTTGTAATCACAATGGGCGTATCCTCTATGTTAAGCAAATTTTCCAGTTGCCCTTTAAGATCGTCCATCGTAGCATTTAGTCCAGTAACCTGTCTCCGTAAAGCGGCTGTAGTATCCTCCAACAATTTCACTTCATCCTTAGATGCTGTCAGCTCTTCAGTTACGCTCATCAATTTAGCTGTCTTATCTTCTAACTGCTCTGTTACACTTGACAAGGACGTCTTTAAGTCCTTTTTTTCAGAATATTGTTTCAGTGTTGAAGCTAAAGCAAATATCAAACTTATAGTAAGAATAAAGAGAAGGACATTTGATTTTATGCTTTTTACTGCCTTTTTCATTGTATTTTTAATCTTTTCCAGAAAATCAAGATTTCCAACCATTGGAGCCACCTCCCAAAATCATGTAGATATATTTTTATTATAGCAAATGGATTCCGGAGGTGCAATAGAATAACGAGAAAAATGTCGAAAAATGTATAGAAAAAAACTTCAACCCGGTTCTACCGCCAGGCGTACAGCAGAACCGGTTTGAAGTTCGTTTGGTTCTTTTCTTTCAAGAAAAGAACTTATTTCAGTCTCTTATTAAATTCCGCAGTCTCCTTGGCGACAATGCCGGAGAGGGCCAGCAGGGCCACGATGTTGGGAATGGCCATCAAACCGTTGAAAATGTCAGCGATGGTCCACACGGCCTTCACCGTCAGGTAGGGCCCCACAAACACAGCCGCGATGTACAGCCAGCGGAAGGCCTTAACCAGGGCCATATTCCGGTTGGAGAGGTACTCCAAGCACCGCTCCGCATAGTAGTCCCAGCCCAGGATGGTGGTGAAGGCGAAGAACACCAGGCAAATCATGAGCAGGAAGTTGCTGACCGCCGCCGGGAAGGGCAGGGCATGCTCAAAGGCGTACATGGTGATGGACGCGCCTTCCAGGCCCAGCTCCGGAGCCCAAGCGCCGGAAATCACAATGGCGAGGCCGGTCATCGTACACACGATGATGGTGTCAATGAAGGTTCCGGTCATCGTGACCAGGCCCTGACGGACCGGGTCCTTGGTCTGCGCCGCGGCGGCGGCAATGGGGGCGGAGCCCAAGCCGGCCTCGTTGGAGAAGATGCCGCGGGCCACGCCCTTCTGAAGGGCGGTCTTGATGGTGATGCCCACGATGCCGCCGGCCACCGCCTGGGGATTGAAGGCGCCGGCAATGATCTGATAGAAGGCGTTGGGAATGGCCGAAGCGTTGCACACCAGAATCAGCAGGCCGCAGATCACGTATACAATGGCCATGAAGGGCACCACAATCTCGGACACCTTGGAGATCCGCTGAATACCGCCGATGACCACGAGGGCCACGCAGACGGTGACGATCAAGCCCACAATCATGGTGGTCAAGGTGATGGGGGTGTCTCCGATGGAGAACATCACCCGGCTCATGTTGGGGTCAAAGAAATTCTGCGCCGCGGAGGTGATGCCGTTAATCTGGGTGATGGTGCCGATGCCCAGCAGGCCGGCCAGCACGCCGAACAGGGCGAACAGCTTGGCCAGCCATTTCCAGTTCTGACCCATGCCGTTTTCGATATAATAGAAGGGTCCGCCCAGCACATGACCATCCTTGTCGATGGTGCGGTACTTGACGGCGAGGAGGCCCTCGGCGTACTTGGTCGCCATGCCGAAGAAGGCGGCCACCTCCATCCAGAGCAGAGCGCCAGGACCGCCCGCCGCGATAGCGGAGGCCACGCCCACGATGTTGCCGGTGCCGATGGTGGCGGACAGCGCGGTGCACAGGGCGCCCAGGCTGGTGACCTCGCCCTCGCCGTCCTCCTCGTTCTGCACCATGTACTTGAGGGCCTTGCCCAGGTGCCGCACCTGGAGCAGGCGCACCCGGAAGGTGAGCCAGATGCCGCAGGCCAGAATCAGGATAATCAGCGGCCAGCTCCAAAGCGTGTCGTCAATCAAAACCAAAAAGTCAGTGAACATGCCATTTTCCTCTCTTTCCGTTGCGTTTCAAAATTCCATCCCGCCTTCTTTTCTTGAACGAAAAGAAGCAAAAGAACGTTATGCTGGCGTCCTGCGGCCGTGTTTTTAGGGGTGCTGTGCCCTTAGGGTGTGCCTTCTGTCTTTGCCACACGCATTTCAGGCCCCCGCCCTACGGTGCATTGCTTCTGAATCAATACGGAAAAAACTTGATGGCACAGCCCAATGTGGTCATCGGGCCCTACGGATTTGCAGCGTCTATCAGGAAGAAGCAGCTTAAAGTTCTTTTTGGTTCTTTTTCGTTCAAGAAAAAGAACAGGAGTAAAGCCAGTGCTTCACTCCTGAACAAACAAAGGGAAAAGAGCTTCCCAATCTCTGTCCTTTTGCCTGAGAGTTTCACATCCGGCTGTCTGCCGGTGCTTGCACCTTCGGCCCCCGCGTCTTGCGCGGGCTTCTCCAGAGTGTCATCGGGCCGCAGTCCGCTGTTTCCCGCTTTTGCCGGGTAAACAGGCGTTCTGAGGTCTTCTGCTGACCGGTATGAAATTTTCTTTACTGCTTTATTATACCGAATTATCCGAAGAATGCAAGTCTTTTCTCCAGGTTTGCAAATTTATCTCTGTTTATTCCAATTCACGGCGGCAAAACGCCTCGCGGGGCAGCACATCCGACAGCTCCAGCAGCACGCGGGGAATGCTGCTCTCCGCGCGGGGCGGCCGGCCGGGCGTGTGCAGCGAGAGCTTTCCACGGGCCGCGGGCAGGGAAAAGGTGGCCGAAACGCCATGGCCGGACCGGTTTTCCAGCACCAGCGAGCCGCCGTGCAGCTGGGCAATTTGCTGGCAGATGGGAATACCAAGCCCCAGCCCGGCCCCCAGGTCCGTCAGCCGCTCTCCGCCGGAATTGGGGTCGAAGGCTGTGGCCAGCACAGCCTCGTCCATGCCGCCGCCCTGGTCGTTCACCGTCAGCATTGCCCGGTCTCCCCTGCGGCACAGCCGTACGGAAATCTCGTTCTGTCCGGAGGCCCGCCAGGCGTTGGAAATCAGTTGGTAGAGCATCATTTCCAGCAGGTCGCTTTCTCCCAGCACCAGAAGGCTGCTTTCCTCCTCCTCGTAAGCCAGCCCGCCGCCGTACCGCTTTGACAGCGGGCCCGCCTGCCGCACCACCTCCCGGCACAGCCCGGCCAGGTCCAAAACCACCGGAAAAAATTCCTTTGGGTTCTCCAGCCGGTGGACATACTCCACCTCGTTGGTCATTCTCAAGATCCGGTAAAGGTTCCGGGTCAAAACCGGCGGAACCGGGCTGTCCTCCGGCTCCTCCATCATCTGAGCCGCTGTAAACAGGTTGGCAATGGGGCCCCGCATCCGCTCCATCAGCAGGCCCAGCCGCCGCCCGTTCAGCGTGGCCTCCTCCGCTGCCGGGCGCAGCAGAAACAGCCGCCCTTCTGACAGGGATTGCCCCAGCGCGTGGAATCCCTGTCCTGCCAGGGAGAGCTCCGCCGCCCGGTTCTCCGTTCCGTCCAACGGCTCCAGGGGCGCGGGCAGCTCTCCGCCCTCCTCCAGGCGCACCCCAGTTTCCCGGCATAGGCGCTCCGCCGCATGATTCCAATAGGCCAGCCTGCGCCGGCAGGTCCAGAAGACCGGCTCCGGAAAGCTGTCAAAAAGCTCCTGCCCGGCCACGGTAAATCTCTGCATATACCCTTGTGTCCTCACTTTCCCAAATAAGGCGCTATTTTGCCGCCTCAAACTCCCCGTTAGGCGGCAGCCGCCTCAATCTCAAACGCTGTTAGCATGCGCCCGCGGCCGCCCTCCCAATCAGCCGCGGACAAGGAATAATTGACCTATTATATCAGATCGTCTCTTCAGAGACAAGAATAATGTCGTATTTCGTCGGATATCATACCAAAGCTTCTCTGAGCCCGAACTGTGAAGGGCTGTATATCCGCCTTTTCCCTGCGCTGCCAGCGCATTGCCGGTTTTGCCCCGAGATTTCTTGTCAAATTGACGATTTTTCATTTATTTTCGTTTTCTCTCTTTTATTTTCCCTTTGTATGGTCTATAATGAACCCCAGAGCATGAAACCGTTTCCAACCCCAGCGTAATAACATAAACATTTTAAGGAGTGTTGCAACATGAGCATTAAAGTTGGCATCAATGGTTTTGGCCGCATTGGCCGTCTGGTGTTCCGGGCCGGGATCAAGAGCAATGACATCGAGTTTGTCGGCATCAACGATCCCTTCATGACCCCCGACTATATGGCTTATATGCTGCGTTATGATACCGTGCACGGCCAGTTTGACGGCACCATTGAGTATGACGGCAATTCCATCACCGTCGACGGCAAGAAGGTCAACTTCTATGCCTGCATGGACCCGAAGGATATTCCCTGGGGCCAGATCGGCGCGGAGTATGTAGTAGAGTCCACCGGCCTGTTCCTGACCAAGGAGAAGGCCCAGGCTCACATTGACGCGGGCGCCAAGAAAGTCGTCATGTCCGCTCCCTCCAAGGATGACACCCCCATGTTCGTGATGGGCGTCAACAACACATCTTATGATTCCAGCATGACCTTTGTGTCCAATGCCTCCTGCACCACCAACTGCCTGGCTCCCATTGCCAAGGTGCTGCACGACAACTGGGGCATCACCGACGGCCTGATGACCACCGTTCACTCCACCACCGCCACCCAGAAGACCGTTGACGGTCCTTCCAAGAAGGATTGGCGCGGCGGCCGCGCGGCGGCTGGCAACATCATTCCCTCTTCCACCGGCGCCGCCAAGGCGGTGGGCAAGGTCATTCCTTCCCTGAACGGCAAGCTGACCGGCATGTCCATGCGTGTTCCCACCCTGGACGTTTCCGTGGTTGACCTGACCGTCAATCTGGCCAAGCCCGCCAAGTATGACGAGATCTGCGCCGCCATGAAGAAGGCTTCCGAGGGCGAGCTGAAGGGCGTTCTGGGCTACACCGAAGACGCTGTCGTCTCCTCCGACTTCCTGGGCGACGCCCGGACCTCCATTTTCGACGCCAAGGCCGGCATCGCTCTGACCGACACCTTTGTCAAGGTCGTTTCCTGGTACGACAACGAGATGGGTTACTCCAACAAGGTGCTTGACCTCATCCGTCACATGTATTCTGTTGACCACAAGTAAGAAGCGGTTCTGCTCAGCCCCGTCCCGAAAGGGACGGGGCTTTTTTGCTATGCCCCATTATAATATATAATACATATATTTTCAAGCGACAAAAGTTGACATTTAATTCAGCAAATATATTATTCGTATTTTATAAGCAAAAACCTCTTGAAATCGGTGACAATATACAAGAGGTGACTGCCATGGGAGTGGGAGCAAAGATCAGGGACTACATTGATGACAATGACCTTGAACAAAAGCAGTTGGCTGAGCTACTGGACATCCATCCGGCAACATTGAACAGCTATTTGAGAGAGCGAAATCGGTTGCCAGCCGAGGTCCTTGGAGAAATTTCCAAACTGCTTGATGTAAGTTCGGACTATCTTCTGGGCTTAACAAGGGAAGAACGCCCTCCACTTTCACTGTCCGAATCCGAACGTAATCTGATGACGGATTTTCGCACGCTGACAAAGGCACAGAAAGAATTGATTGCAGCCAACGTCAGATTGATGAAGGAACAGAATAAGCGTTAAAAAGCTCCGGCGGAACTGCCGGAGCTTTTTGCCGCGTTTTCAGTCCTTCTCTGAAAACAGGGTATCCTCAATCCAGGCCAGCACATCGGCGTAAACCTCTTCCCGGTTGAGCTCATTGAGAATCTCATGCCGTCCGTTTGGGTACAGGCGGATGGACACATTCCGGCACCCGGCGTCAAGGAAGGATTGGTAAGCCTTCTGAACGCCTTTTCCGGAATCGCCCACAGGGTCCTGAGCGCCGGAGAAGAAGAGCACGGGCGTGCTCATGTCCATCCGCTTCAAATGAGCGGGGTCGGAAATAAACTTGATTCCCCCCATCATGTCCCCGAACAGGGTAACGGTGGGCCAAAACTGGCAAAAGGGGTCGGCGTTGTAGGCGTCCACCACGGTTTCATCCCGGCTGATCCAGTCATTCGGGGTGCGGACGGGCTTAAACTGGTTGTTGTACGCCCCGAAGCAAAGCTTCTGTACCAGACCGCTGCGTCCATGGGAGCCCAGCCGCATCCGCTCCATTTTGGCGAACAGGGCCCCAAAGCTCACCAGCGCGGGGGCCTGCTGTCCGGTTCCGGACAGGGCGCAGGCGTCCACGGTGCCGGGATAGCGGATGAGGTAAGTCCGGGAGAGGAAGGAGCCCATGGAGTGGCCCAGCAGCAGATAAGGCAGGTCCGGGTATTTCTCCCCGGTCTGAACCCGGAGGGCGTGAATATCGTCCACCATATAGGCCCAGCCATTCTGCTCTGCGGTAAAGCCGAGCTCATCGGAATTCGCGGCGGTTTTGCCGTGGCCCAGGTGGTCGTCTCCGCAGACATAGCAGCCGTGGGAGGCCAGGAAGCGTGCAAAATGGTCGTAGCGGCCCACGTATTCCGCGATGCCGTGGACGATTTGAACCACAGCCCGAGGGGGCTGGCCGGGCAGCCATTCCTGAACATGGACGGAGTGAACCCCATCGGTTGAGGGGAAATAAAATTCCTGGTTAGCGGGCATGGTGAAGCGCCTCCTTTTCCTTTAGAAGCTGTATTCACAACCGTTGAACGGCGTCTGAGCTTGTCTTTCGCCACCATACGGCGCCAATTTTCCTTGGAATCCACCAAGGATTCCGGCGAAAAATTGTCTTGTCTGGCAGCGAAATCCTGTGCTCAGTCGCCATTCCCCGATTATGAATACAGCTTCTTATAGTGTACCCTGAAACATTCATTCCGTCAATGGGACAGCTTCCCTGGTTTGCCGGAAAAAACGCGGGTCCGGGAAATCCGGACCCGCGCGGCTGGTTGTGTTTGCTTACTTGAGGTTAAAGAAAGCGTCATGGCCCAGATACTGAGCGGCGGAGCCCAGCTCCTCCTCGATGCGGAGCAGCTGATTGTACTTTGCCACGCGGTCGGTGCGGCTGGGCGCGCCGGTCTTGATCTGGCCCGCGTTCATGCCGACCACCAGGTCAGCGATGGTGGTGTCCTCGGTCTCGCCGGAGCGGTGAGACACAACGGCGGTGTAACCCCGGCGGTTGGCCATCTGAATGGCGTCCAGGGTCTCGGTGAGGGTGCCAATCTGGTTGACCTTGATGAGGATGGAGTTGGCAATCTTGTTGTCAAAGCCCATCTGGAGGCGCTCGGTGTTGGTGACGAACAGGTCGTCGCCCACCAGCTGCACCCGGTCGCCCAGGGCCTTGGTCAGCATCTGCCAGCCTTCCACGTCGTCCTCGCCCATGCAGTCCTCCATGGAGATGATGGGGTAGTTGTCGGCGAACTTCTTCCACATGTTGACCATCTGCGCCTTGGTCATGGACTTCTTGGCCTTGGGCAGGTCATAGCAGCCGGTCTCGTTGTTGTACCAGTCGGACACGGCGGCGTCAATGGCGATTTTGAAATCCTCGCCGGGCTTGTAGCCGGCCTTTTCGATGGCGGCCACGATGCACTTGAAGGCGTCCTCGTCCTTCTTCAGGTTGGGGGCATAGCCGCCCTCGTCGCCCACGCCGGCGGCGGGGGTGCCGTTCTCTTTAAGGACGCTCTTGAGGGTGTGGAAGACCTCGGCGCACATCTGGAGGGCCTTTTTCCAGCAGCAGGCGCCCACAGGCATAATCATGAACTCCTGAATGTCCACGTTGTTGGTGGCGTGAGCGCCGCCGTTGAGGATGTTCATCATGGGCACGGGAAGGGTCTTGGCGTTGGTGCCGCCAATGTAGTTGTACAGGGACACGCCCAGGGCCTCGGCGGCCGCCTTGGCGCAGGCCAGGGAAGCGCCCAAAATCGCGTTAGCGCCCAGCTTGGACTTATTGGGGGTGCCGTCCAGCTCGATGAGGGTCTTGTCGATCTCCACCTGGTCCAGAACGTTCATGCCCACCAGGGCCTCAGCGATCTCGGTGTTCACATGCTCAACGGCCTTCTGAACGCCCTTGCCCAGATAACGGTCCTTGTCGCCGTCACGGAGCTCACAAGCCTCGTGGATGCCGGTGGAAGCGCCGGAGGGCACCGCCGCGCGGCCCATCACGCCGTCTTCCAGATAAACTTCCACCTCAACGGTGGGGTTTCCGCGGGAATCCAGGATTTCCCGACCCAGGACATCCACGATTGCGATAGGCTGTTTCATTGGTATCAATCTCCTTTCCAGTTTTCCCCGAAAAGGGGTTTCGGGGAAGCGCCGCATTGTGCGGCGGGCTGATGGTATCAAATCGCCGCTGGTTTGCGGCGGCCGGGGGACGTTGTTGTTCCTACTTTTTCCTAAACGAAAAAGCAGCAAAAAGAACTTCAAGCTGATTCTATTGAAAATCTCGCAAAAGAGCGCAGTTTAAAGTTCTTTTGGTTCTTTTCTTTCAAGAAAAGAACTCAGCTTTCGATGAGGGTAGCGCCGTCCATCTCGTCGGGCTTTTCCAGGCCCATCAGGTCCAGCATGGTGGGGGCAATGTCGGCCAGCCTGCCCTCCCGCAACTTCACGCTGGCGCCCACGATGCACAGGGGAACCAGATTGGTGGTATGGGCGGTGAAGGGGGAAACCCCGTCGTCCTGAAGCATCTGTTCCGCGTTGCCGTGGTCAGCGGTGATGATGGACACGCCGCCCATTTCGGCGGTGGCCTTCACCACACGGTTTACCCCCTCGTCCACCGCCTGGACCGCGGCCACGGCCGCGTCAAAGACGCCGGTGTGGCCCACCATGTCGCAGTTGGCGAAGTTGAGGATAATCACGTCATAATTGCCGCTCTTAATCCGCTCCACCGCGGCGTCCGTGACCTCCTTGGCAGACATTTCGGGCTGAAGGTCGTAGGTGGCCACCTTGGGGGAGGGAATCAAAACCCGGTCCTCGCCAGGGAACACCTGCTCCACGCCGCCGTTGAAGAAGAAGGTGACGTGAGCATACTTTTCGGTCTCCGCGATGCGGAGCTGCGTCAGGCCCAGCCGGGAAATATACTCGCCGAAAATGTTGTCCAGCTTCTGCCGGGGGAAAGCCACCTTCACATTGGGCATGGTGGCGTCATACTCAGTGGTGCAGACGTACTGGACCGGGAAGAAACCACGGCGGCGCTCGAAGCCGGTGAATTCCGGGTCCACAAAGGTCCGGGTAATCTCACGGGCCCGGTCAGGCCGGAAGTTGATAAAGATGATGGAGTCGCCCTCGTTGATGGTGGCGTCCTCCACGCAGACCACGGGCTCCATAAACTCGTCCGTGACCTCCCGCTGATAGGAGAGCTCCACAGCGGCCACCGGGTCCTCCTCAAAGGGCGCGTCGCCATAGACCATGGCGGCATAGGCCCGTTCCACCCGCTCCCAGCGGTTATCCCGGTCCATGGCGTAGTAGCGGCCCATGACGGTCACAATCTGACCTATGCCCAGCTCCTCGCACTTGGCGCCGCATTGGGCCACAAAATCCTTGCCGCTGGTGGGGGGCACGTCCCGGCCGTCCAGGAAGCAGTGAACATAGACCTTGGAGAGGCCCCGTTCCTTGGCCATTTTGAGGAATCCGAAGAGATGGGTGATGTGGGAGTGAACGCCGCCGTCGCTGAGCAGGCCCATGAGATGGAGGGCCGTACCCTTTTCCTTACAGGCGTCCATGGCCTCCGCGTAGGCTTCGTTCTGGAAGAAGGAGCCGTCCTGAATGGCCAGGGAGATGCGGGGCAAGTCCTGGAAGACCACCCGGCCCGCGCCGATATTGGTGTGCCCCACCTCGCTGTTGCCCATCTGCCCCTCCGGGAGACCCACATCCAGCCCGGAGGCGGACAAGCGGGTCAGGGGATTTTCCGAGAAAATGCGGTCCAGATTGGGCGTTTGGGCCGCGGCGATGGCGTTGCCTTCCTGCGTCTCTCGAAGGCCAAAGCCGTCCATGATAATCAAAGTAGTCGGTGTTTTCATGCAAACCTCGTTTTCTGACCCCGCCGTGAGAAGCCGCACCTGGCAGAGGTCAAGCATTGGATACGCAAGGCGCCGGAATTGCCGCCGGAGGCGGCAATTCCGGAAAGGTCATAGAATCTGTATTCATAACCGGGAATGGCAAAAGGCAAGTCCGGATGCCGTTCACCGCTTGTGAATCCTGGTTCTTATTCCTGATTCGCCGCGTTGATGATAGCGGTAAAGTCAGCGGCCTTCAGCGCGGCGCCGCCGATGAGTCCGCCGTCCACATCAGGCTGAGCCAGCAGCTCTTCGGCGTTCTTGGCGTTCATGGAACCGCCGTACTGGACGGTCACGGAGCGGGCCACGCGGGCGCCGTACAGGCGGCGGATAATGGCGCGGATCTCCTCATTGACCTCGTTGGCCTGCTCGGAGGTGGCAGTCTTGCCGGTGCCGATGGCCCACAGGGGCTCATAAGCGATAACGACATGGCGCATCTTCTCGGCGGGCACACCGGCCAAGGCGGTCTTGACCTGGAGGTTAATCAGCTCCATGGTGACGCCCAGCTCCCGCTGTTCCAGGCTCTCGCCCACGCAGACGATGGGGTAGAGGCCGGCGTCAATGGCGGCGTGAACCTTCTTGTTGACGGTGAGGTCGGTCTCATTCCAGTACTGGCGGCGCTCGGAGTGGCCGATGATGACGTACTTCACGCCCAGGTCCTTGAGCATGGCGGCGGACACCTCGCCGGTGAAGGCGCCGTGGTCTTCAAAGTGGAGGTTCTGAGCGCCGATGGCCACCCGGGTGTCCTTAAACGCCTTAATTGCAGCGGGAATATTGACAAAGGGGACGCACAGCACAATGTCGCACCATTTGGCCTTGGAGAGCAGGGGCTTCAGCTCCTCCGCGAAGGCGCGGGTGTCGGAAGCGGTCTTGTTCATCTTCCAGTTTCCGGCAATAATTGTTTTGCGGTATCTACGGTTCATGGGGTTTCTACCTCTTTCTCTTACGGTCAGATTGACAAACTGGGTCATCAATCACGACTCAAACTCATAAAAAACACAGATCGTCACCTGACGCCATCAGCGGGATTTCAGAGAGCAGCGCCTCTGGTTCGTCTGCCGCGGCAAACGAAAAAATCACATCCGGTCCAAGGGGGAATTCACTTCCCCTGGAGGATTGGCCTTTAGCGGTCCAACAGGCACGCGACGCCGGGCAGCTCCTTGCCTTCCAGGAATTCGAGGGAAGCGCCGCCGCCGGTGGAGATATGGGTCATCTTCTCGGCAAAGCCCAGCTGCTCCACAGCCGCCGCCGAGTCGCCGCCGCCCACAATCGTGATTGCGCCGGACTCTGCCAGCGCCTTGGCCATGGCCCGGGTGCCCCCGGCAAAGGCGTCAAACTCGAACACGCCCATGGGTCCGTTCCAGACCACCGTGCCCGCGCCCTTGACGGCCGCAGAAAACGCTTCGATGGTCTTCGGCCCGATGTCCATGCCCATCAGATCCTCGGGAATGTCATCCCCAACAGAAACGGGCTTGGCGTCCGCCGAGAACTCTGCCGCGCACAGGTTGTCGGAGGGAAGCAGGAACTGAACGCCCTTTTCCTCCGCCTTCTTCATCATATCCTTGGCATAGTCGATCTTGTCCGCCTCCAGCAGGGACTTGCCGATGGTGTGACCCTGGGCCATTTTAAAGGTATAGGCCATGCCGCCGCCGATGATGATGGTGTCGGCCTTCTCCAGCAGGTTGTTGATGACGTTGATTTTGTCGGAGACCTTGGCGCCGCCCAGCACTGCCACAAAGGGCCGCTTGGGGTCGTCCAGGGCCTTGCCCATAATGTCCAGCTCTTTCCCAATGAGGAAGCCGGACACGGCGGGCAGATAGGCGGCCACACCGGCGGTGGAGGCGTGGGCGCGGTGAACCGTACCGAAGGCGTCGGAAACATAAACCTCCGCCATGTCCGCCAGCGCCTTGGCAAAGTCTCCGTGGTTCTTCTCCTCACCGATATCAAACCGGAGATTTTCCAGCAGCATAATCTGTCCGGGCTGCAAGGCGGCAGCCTTGGCCTTGGCATCCTCACCGATCATGTCCTTAGCAAAGATAACCTCCTTGCCCAGGAGCTCGCTCAGGCGGGCTGCCACGGGGGCCAGGGTCAGCTTTTCCTTCCACTCGCCCTTGGGCTTACCCAGGTGGGAGCAGGCGATGACTGCCGCGCCCTGCTCCAGCAGGTAGTTCAGGGTGGGAAGGGCCGCCCGGATGCGCTTATCGTCGGTAATCGCGCCGGTGGCCTTGTCCTGGGGTACGTTGAAGTCGCAGCGGCACAGAACCTTCTTGCCCTTCACATCGATGTCTTTGACGGTCTTTTTGTTGTAGTTCATGCGTATTGACTCCTTTCATTTTTTCTTATTTGAAAATAGGGAAAGGGAACAGACGGAGAAGCTCCGTTCAGAGAGATGCCATTTCGCCCTGCCCCAGCAGGCCGGGGAACCCAAGCTGACGCAGCGCCTCAAAGGCCAGCACGGCCACAGAGTTGGAGAGGTTCAGGCTGCGGGCCCCCTCGTACATGGGGATTCGGACGCACCGCGCGGCGTGGGCCAGGCGGAATTCCTCCGGAAGGCCGGCGGTCTCCTTGCCGAATACGAGGTAGCATCCATCCCGGAATTCCGCCTGGCTGTAGCTTCTGGGCGCCTTGGTTGTGGCCAGCCAGAGGTCTGCCGCGCCGGTACGGTTGAAAAATTCATCCAGGTTCTCGTAAACCTGAAGGTCCACCATAGGCCAGTAATCGAGCCCGGCCCGGCGGACGGCCTTTTCCGAGATGTCAAAACCCAGGGGTTTGATGAGGTGGAGGCGGCTCCGGGTGGCCGCGCAGGTGCGGGCGATATTGCCGCAGTTCTGCGGGATCTCCGGCTCCACCAAAACGATATTCAGCATGGGCGGTTCCAACACCTTTCTAAATGCAACGTACATTTTATCCTAAAAGAGTTCAAAATTCAATAACAACCAGTCGAAAATTTGAGAAATTCACCCGCAAGGCATTATTTTTAACGCCGAAGTTGGAAGAAATAGTAAAATAGAGGAAAAAATCGTGGTTCCGGAACAATTCCCACCCGTTTCCGGTCAAAATACCGGCGTTATGTGAGCAAATACCGGACGAAATCCGACGATGAGAATTTCCCCGGTCAGTTTTTTGCACATATTATATTATGTGCTGGAAGGTCATGGCCGATGTTATATAGAGGACACTATTACGTTAACGCTGGAAAGCAAAAGAGCGTTCCCTTCTTTTTCTTGAAAGGAAAAGAAGCAAAAAGAACTTTAAACTGGCTCTGCCGGGAAGCTATACTTATTTGGGAGGCATATATGAAGACACAGAGAATTGTGGTCAAGGTGGGCACCTCCACCCTGACCCGTGAGAGCGGCAGCCGGAATCTGCGAAGCATGGACCGGCTGGCCCGTGTGCTTTCGGATTTGAAGGGCATGGGGCATGAAGTGATATTGGTTTCCTCCGGAGCCATCGGCATCGGCACCAGCAAGCTGGGGCTGAAGCAGCGTCCGGTAGAGCTGCGGATGAAGCAGGCGGCGGCGGCCATTGGACAGTGCGAGATGATTCACATATACGACCAGTTTTTCAGTGATTACGGCCAGACGGTGGCACAGATTCTGCTGACGGGGGACGATGTGAAGGATCCGGTCCGGTCGGCCCATCTGGCGGGCACCTTTTCGGCATTGCTGGAGCTGGGCGTCATCCCGGTGGTCAATGAGAACGACTCTGTGAGTTCCGATGAAATTGAGACCGGCCAGGACCGGGTTCTGGGCGACAACGACACGCTTTCCGCGATTGTGGCGCAGCTGTGCGGCGCAGGCCTGCTCATTCTGCTGTCTGACATTGAGGGCCTTTACGACGCGGACCCCCACAAGCACCCGGACGCGAAGCTGATTTCGGAGGTGCGGGAGATCACGCCGGAAATCCGGGCTTTGGCGGGCGGCGTTGGATCCAAATGGGGCACCGGGGGTATGTCCACCAAGATTTCAGCGGCTGAGCGGGCCATGGAGGCCGGCATTGACATGGTGGTGGCCAATGGGCAGAATATGGACGCTCTTTATGATATTGTGGAGGGCAAAGACGTAGGCACCCGCTTTCTTGGCGGAAGCAGGGAGAGGAGGCCGTAAAGAGGTGGAAGGAAAATGGCTGGATTGGGCGGTGGAGCTGCAAGCATTGGCCCAGGCGGGACTCCACTACGGGAAGGACAAGTTCGACCTGGAGCGGTATGAGCGCATCCGGGAGAT
Organism: Oscillospiraceae bacterium; assembly: GCA_022793095.1. GTDB lineage: Bacteria > Bacillota > Clostridia > Oscillospirales > Oscillospiraceae > JAAWCD01. Next base: position 110,654 of record JAAWCD010000070.1, read on the forward strand.
CGCCGCTGAAATGGTTCAGGATCGGACCGGTTTGCCCCTGGAGAAGGTCAAGAACATTTTTTGCAGCGATGCGGGCTATCAGACGCCCAAGCTGGAGACCCGTGCGGCAATTTTTCAGGACGGCAAAATTCTGCTGGTGCGGGAGAATAACGGAACCTGGTCCCTGCCCGGCGGCTGGGTGGACGTGAATGTCTCCGTGAAGGACAACACCGTCAAGGAGGTGCGGGAGGAGGCCGGATTGGACGTTTCCGCTGACTTTGTCATCGCGGTCCAGGACCGGGAGAAGCACAATCAGCCCGTTTACGCCTATAAGATCTGCAAAATCTTTGTGCGCTGCACGGTGCTGGGCGGGGGCTTTCAGGAGAACATCGAGACCACGGGCAGCGGCTACTTCGCTCTGGACGAGCTACCGCCGTTGGCCCTGGAGAAGAACAACGAGGAGCAAATTGCGATGTGCTTCGAGGCCGAGCAGGCGGAGCATTGGCAGACGTATTTCGATTGACAGCGGAAGCACAGCTGAACGTTCTTTTTGCTGCTTATTCGCTCAAAAAAGTAGGAACAACAGACCAAAAAGGGGGATTCACCATGACAGTATTGGAAACGCAGGGCCTCGCGGCGAAGCACGCGGCCCGAATCCTGGCGGTGGCGGGCACGAGCGCGAAAAATGCCGCTCTGGAGGCGGTTGCCCGGCAGCTGGCCGCCCACAGCGGGGAAATTCTCGCGGCCAACCGGCTGGACCTGGAGGAAGCCACCGGCATGCGCCCGTCCCTGGTGGACCGGCTGACCCTGACTCAGGCCCGGATTGACAGCATGGTGGAGGGCGTGCGGCAGGTGGCCGCTCTGCCCGACCCCATCGGGGCCGTGACAAAAATGGAGACCCGGCCCAACGGCCTCATCATCGGCAAGCGCCGGGTGCCGCTGGGCGTCATCGGCATCATCTACGAGGCCCGGCCCAATGTGACGGTGGACGCCGCCGCCCTCTGCCTCAAGTCGGGCAACGCGGTGATTCTCCGAGGCGGCAAGGAGGCCTTCCACTCCAACCAGGCTCTGGTCCGGGTCATGCGGGACGCCCTGGAGGAATCCGGCCTGCCTCGGGACTGCGCGGCCCTGGTTATGGACACCAGCCGGGAGAGCGCGGCGGAGCTGATGAATCTGACCGGGTATCTGGACGTGCTCATTCCCCGGGGAGGCGCGGGGCTGATCCGCTCGGTGGCCGCTCAAGCCAAGGTGCCGGTCATCCGCACCGGCGAGGGGGTGTGCCATGTGTATGTGGACAGCGAGGCCGACTTGCAGATGGGCGCGGAAATCATTTTCAACGCGAAATGCTCCCGTCCCTCGGTGTGCAACGCGGCGGAATGTCTGCTGGTGGCCCGTGGGATTGCGGCGGACTTCCTGCCCGTGGCGAAGGCCATGCTGGACACCAAGGGCGTGGAGCTGCGGGGCGACCCGGAGGTCCGGGCCATTCTGGGAGAGAGCGTAACGCCCGCCTCCAGCGGGGATTGGGACGCGGAATATGGGGACTACATTCTGGCGGTCAAGGTGGTGGCTGGTCCGGAGGAGGCCATCCAGTTCATCAACGGCCACGGCACCGGCCATTCGGAGGCCATTGTAACCAGCAACTATTTCACTGCCCAGCGGTTCCTGGATGAAGTGGACGCGGCGGCAGTCTATGTCAACGCCTCCACCCGCTTTACGGACGGATTTGAATTCGGTCTGGGCGCGGAAATCGGCATTTCCACCCAGAAAATGCACGCCCGCGGCCCTATGGGCCTGGAGGAACTGACCTCCTCCAAGTATGTCATCTATGGAACAGGACAGGTACGGTAGTTCTTTCATCTCTGGGCGTAAGCCGCGCAAGGTCCCGGCATGCTAGCATGCCGGGACCTTGTGCAGCCTGAGATCAAATGTATCAAAGAGGCAGGACGCCGGCCAGTGGAATCCCAACCAGGAACATGACCAGCAGGTTAATCAGCACCATCAGCCCACACAAAAGGTAGAGATCGGAGGCCTTGGGAATCCACGTCCGGTTTCCGTGGAGCAGAGCGGCATGGGTGCCGCCCGAAGGGGCCAGCGTCGCCATGGCGCCTGCCGCAACCGTCATCAGCATGATCACCTTCAGGTTGACGCCAATGCCGCCCAGACCGGACATAATCACCAGGAAAACCGGCGTAATCACGGTGACCGTGGCGGCGTTGTTGCAGAACTGCGTCATCACAGTCACGATCAGGATGCAGATTGCCACCAGACCCAGGCCGGAACGGCCCTCCAGCATGGGAGTCACATACTGGACAATGAATGCCTCAATGCCGGTACTCTCCGCCCGGAAGGCGCTGGCCACCGTCATGGCAGAGGCAATCAGGAAGATCATGTTCCAGTTGACTCCCTCAAACACCATCTTGCCCAGCGGCACGCTCTCCTGGAACTTGGCCACCAGCAGGATAATCACCGCAGCCAGAGCAATGCCCGTATTGCCCACCGATTTCATGAATTGGGTCAGGGCCCAGGCCTTCGGAAGCAGATCCGGCAGCAGCAGCGCAACCACATAGACGGCAAAGACAGCCAGCACAAACTTCTGATAGGCCGTCAGCGGCGGGACCTCCTCCTCAAATTTGGCGTTTGCCAGCTTGCTCACATCAGGCTTGAACACATACTTCACAGCGAGGAAAAACAGAATCGTGCTCACCAGAGAAAATACCAGCATCCAAAGGGTGAAGCCCAAGGTGCTCACTGTCTCGCCCATGATGGTCTCAAACTGCCCCAGCACGGACAGGCATAGATTCTTGAACGGGAACATCTGTCCGGAAATATTGCCCGAAAAGGCCGTGCCCGCAATCATCAGCATGGGCCACTTCTCCCCCGGCTTGTAGCCGCACATCTCAAACAGACTGTACAGCACCGACCAGATCAGCAGCAGAGACGCCGCCGGCGCCAGAAACGCGGAACACACATAGTTGGACATGATCACCAGGAACGTCATCCGCCAGGCATGCCCCTTGGCCCAGCTCATATTCAGCACCTTCATACAGAAATAGCGGGTCAGTCCGGCCGAGTTGAGCACGCCGGTCATAATGCAGATGAAAAACAGCATCAGCACCGTATTGTTGCCGAAGGTGTCCTTCAGCACCGCGTTGACCGGCGCATACTCCGTCAGCCCCAGCATCAGAACGCCCAGCAGGCTGGGCCAATGGGTGCCCACCGTGATCCAGCCGTAGATCATTCCAAGGAAAATGCCGATCACCCGCATGCCCAGCGGGGTCATGGGCGCAGGGGCGGGAAGCATGCCGGACAGCAGCATAATCAATACGCAGATGGCGGAATGAATGACATACGCAAGGTTCTTTTGTTTGGTTTCGCCTGACATAAAATCCGTTCTCCTCTCTTTTTGCTTTGCGGCATCGTAAACGCCTGAAGTTCTTTTTGCTTCTTTTTCTTCCAAGAAAAAGAAGAGAATCACAGCCGCAACGCCGCGTCGTATCCGCTCCGGACGGCAAAGGGAATGTTGTCAACCTTCGCGCAGTCCCCCACGTTGATGACATCAAAGGCGCAGTCCCGGAAGCTGTCACGCAGCGCGCTGAGCGGCTTCCGCCCCACCGCGGCCACCACCGTGTCCGCGGCCAGGAAGGTCTCTTTCCCCTCCTGGTCCTCCACCCAGACGCCGTCTTCCTGAATTTTGGTGCACCTGGAGCGGACCTGCCACTTGGCTCCCGCCTTCTCCATAAATTCCATGGTGTGAATCCGCTGGCTGAACTGGGCCGTGCCCATCATATGCTCCGAAAATTCAATCACATGGACCTCATGTCCTGCTTCGCCCAGCACAATCGCCGCTTCACAGCCCACCAGGCCGCCGCCGATGACGGCCACCCGCTTTCCAGCACGGTCCGGATGGTGAACCGCCTCCTCCGCGTTCATCACATTGGGCCCGTCGATGCCCGGAATCCGGGGCAGCACCGGTTCTCCGCCCACCGCCACAATCACCGCGTCCGGGTCCAGCTCCTCCACCATGGCCCGGTCCGCACGGGTGTTCATCCGGAACTGAACCCCTGCCTTTTTGCACTGGCAGATGAGATAGTCCCGGAACCGGCCGGTATCCTTCTTGAACCAAATGTCCTCCGTGCGGGCCATAACGCCGCCCAGATCCCCCGTCTGCTCCAGCAGCGTCACATGGTGCCCCCGCTGGGCCGCAGTCATGGCCGCCGACAGGCCCGCAAAGCCGCCGCCAATCACCACTACCTCACGGGCCCGCTCCGGCTTGGGCACAAACTTCTTGTAATAGCCCTGGCCATAGGTCGGGTCTGCCGCGCACTGGAGGTTGAAGGTGGATTCCGCGTCAAAGGTGATGGTGGTGGACAGCTTGCCCCGCCGCCCGGTGTCAATGCAGAAATTGCACCGCATGCAGGGCCGGATGTCCTCCTCCCGGCCGTGACGGACCTTCTCCACCCACTCCGGCTCAATGGTGGCCTGCCGGCCCATGAGCACAAAGTCCGCTTTGCCCTCGGCCAGGATGCTTTCCGCCAGGGCCGGGTCGCTGATGCCCCCCACCACGCCCACGGGAATCTTCACTCCAGACTGCTTGACCCTCCAGGCGTTTTCCGCGTTATGCCCGGCGGGCAGGTAGCAGCTGGGGTGCATGTCCGGCCGGCTGTTGGGGTTGTTCCGGTTGCCGCAGGTGATGTGGACGGAATCCACCAGGTCTTCGATCATCTGGACATATTCAATGGTATCCTCGATTTCAATGCCGCCTGGGGTCCACTCCGAGCCGCTGAGCCGCACGTCGATGAGCAGCTCGCCGCCAACCGCCTCCCGAATCCGCTCAATCACCATTCTGGGGAAGCGCATCCGGTTTTCCCGGCTGCCGTTGTACTCGTCCTTCCGGTGGTTGAAGGCCGGGGACAGGAAGCTGGACATGAGCCAGCCGTGCCCGTAATGAAGCAGGATGGAATCAAAGCCCGCCCGCTTCACCAGAGTGGCCCCTTTCACAAACATCCGGGCCACGTCCTCCATGTCCTCCAGGGTCATCTCCTTCACACGGGTCCCGTTGGGCAGCACCTGCTCCGTGGAGCTCATGACAGCCTTCCCGCCGGCGGGAGAGGCCAAGGCTCCCTGATGGTACATCTCACACCCGGTCTTGGCCCCGAAGGCGTGGGCGTACTCGTTCATGAAGTGGACATCCATGAAGACCAGCTCGTTTTCCAGGTTCAGCGTCCGCGTGCTGGTGGGGCCCACCGGCAGCACCGTCTTGGCGTTGACCAGCCCAAAGCCTCCCTTGGCAAACCGGCCGTAGAAATAGACGCCGTACTCGTTCATACGCCCGTCCGTGTGCTGGGCCACCGGGCAGCCCATGGGCGCGGTGAACACCCGGTTCCTGATCTCTACCTTCCGCTTTCCCAGAATCAGCGGCTCGAACAAATGAGGGTACTTTTCCTTGTAAATCGGTTTCATAAGCTCCTCCTTTATCTGTTCTTTTTCTTGGAAGAAAAAGAACCAAAAAGAACTTTAAACCACGCTTTTACGCAGATTTCCGGTAGAATCAGTTTAAAGTTCTTTTGCTTCTTTTCTTTCAAGAAAAGAAGAGAACGCTACATCATCAGGGCGGCGCTGTAGCCGGTGAAGACCGCGTGGTGGATGTTGCCGGCCTTCAGACAGTCGCCCACCGCGGTCACATCGCGGGCCGCGCCCTGGAAGCTGTCCCGAAGCTGGGCCAGGGGCTTCATTCCAGAGGCCAGAATCACCTTCGGCGCGGCCAGCACATGGCTCACGCCCGCTCCGTCCACCGCAGTGACGCCGGAACCGGTGATCTCCGTACACCGCAGGCCGGTGAAGCTCTCAATGTTGGGGTCCTTCTCCATCAGGTCCAGGGTCCTCACCCGCTCCTGCATCACGCTCTCCGGCGCCAGGGCCGGGCCCATCTCCACCACCGTGCTCCGAACGCCGTGCCGGGACAGATGAAGGGACAGCTCACAGCCCACCAAGCCGCCGCCGATGATGACCACATGCTCCGGAAGCCGGTCCTCGTGTCCAAACACATCCAACGCGGTCGCCACATTGCCGCCCTCCACACCGGGAATGGGCGGAATGAAGGGCTCCGCGCCCACCGCCACGATGATTCCGTCCGGCCGCTCGGGATAAACCAGCTCCGGCGCGGCCTCCGTGTTCAGCCGGACCTCTACCCCCGCCTTGGAGATCTGGCGGATCAGATAGTCCCGGTAATCCCGCATCTCCCGCTTGAACCACACATAATCCGTGTAGAACAGCTGGCCCCCCAGACAGCCGCTCCGCTCGTACAAAACGCAGTCGTGGCCCCGCTCCGCCGCCGCCAGAGCGGCCTGCATTCCGGCCACGCCGCCCCCCACCACGGCAATCTTCTTCCGGCGGACCGCCGGGGGAAAGTCCCGCCGGGTGGACACGTGGCCGAACAGCGGGTTCACAGAACACACGCTCTTCGTCATGTCCCCGCACCGGGAACACTTGATGCAGGGCCGGATATCCTCTTCCCGGCCCTCCCGGACCTTGTTGGCCCAATTAGGGTCGGCAATCAGGCTCCGGGCCATCACAATGTAGTCCGCCTGGCCCTCCGCCAAAATCCGCTCCGCCAGCTCCGGCTTGGTGATGTTCCCCACCACCCCCACAGGCAGCTTTACGCCCGAGCGCTTGACCGCCTCGGACAAGTGCGCGTTGTGGCCCGGCTCCGTGAAGTGGTCCGCCCCAATGAGACACCGGGCCACCGGGTCCAGCCGGGTGCCGCAGGAGAGATGGACCAGGTCAAGAAGGTCCTCCAGCCGCTTTACAATTTCAATGGTGTCCTGGATTTTCAGCCCGTCCGGCGTCATCTCGTCGCCGCTGAGCCGGGCCTCAAGGAGAAAGTCCGGGCCCACCGCCTTCCGCACCCGCTCCAGCACCATCCGGGGAAAGCGGACCCGGTTTTCCAGGCTCCCGCCGTATTGGTCCTTCCGGCGGTTGAACATGGGCGTCAGAAAGCCCCCCAACAGCCAGCCATGCCCCAAATGCAGGTTCACCATGTCAATCCCCGCCCGCTTGGCCGTGAGGCACGCGTGGGCGTAGTGGTCCGCAACCAGCTCCATGTCCTCCTCTGTCATCTCCCGGCAGGTCAGGCCGTTGGGCATCACACAGGCGGAGGCCCCCATGGGGCCCAGCCCCTTTGGGTTGAATTCCGGCTGGGCAAACTGGCCGGAGTGGTTGAACTCAATGGAGGCCAGGGCCCCGCAGGTGTGAACGTAGTCGCTGTACCACAGCAGCGGCTGGACCGCGCCGGCGGTGAAGCAGTCCACATGACCGGTGTGGGCCGTGCTGTTGAGGTCGTCCAGCTTGCCTTCCCCGATGGTCACAGCCGCGGCGCCGCCAAAGGCCCGCTCACCGTAGGTCCGCACCCCCCGCTCGCTCAGCCGGTCGTCCGGCGCCGCGGCAAAGCTGTGGTGCGTGGGCGCGGCAATGATGCGGTTCCGAAACCGGACCCTGCCCACCTGCATCGGTTCAAACAAATGGGGGTATTTCCGCTGATAGTCCTGAAGATACGTCTGGGCCATCTATCATTCTCCTTTCCAAAGCCGCCCGGCAGGCCCGGCGGCTTCCGTCACTTTCTACAACCACGATTATAGCAGTGGAAGCCTCCCTTGGATAGAAGAGAGATTTGTGATTCCAGTTGCCAATTTTTTCGACAGATAAATTTCAGTTGACGGAGGAGAAGGACCACGTTACAATATTCAGGAAGACTTCCCTGTCATGGGCTTGATACGAGAGGAGGGACGCCCCTATGCGGCTGGAGGATCTGAAGTACATGCTGGAAATCGAACGGTGCGGTTCCATCAACAAGGCCGCACAAAACCTGTTTCTGTCCCACTCCACCCTGTCTTACATCGTTCAGGGCGTGGAGCAGGAGCTCGGTTATCCTATTTTCTTCCGCTCCAAGCGGGGGGCCATCCCCACGCCCAGAGGCGCGGAAATCCTGAAGGAATGTCACATCATCATGAATCTCATCGCGCGCTGGCATGACCCGGCGCACTCCGCTCAGGAGATCAAGGGCCACGTTCAGATTACCTCCATTCCCATCTTCTCCCGCATCCTCGGGCTGGACATGCTCATCCGGCTGAAGCAGAACTACCCCAATCTGACCATCCACTTTGAAGAGCGGAAGCTGTTCCTGCTGGAGGACCTTTTGACGCAGATGTCCAAATCAACAGCCCGGATTCTGGTGGGCTCTCTGAGCGGCCCGGAGCGGGCCGTCTTCGAGCACAAGTTCAGCGGCGACCCGGACTGGTCCTTCCAATGGGCGGATGTGGACTCTATGGCCCTCCACATCAGCGCCAGGCACCCCCTGGCCCGGCGGGAAATCCTTTATCCGGAGGACCTCTCCGAGCTGCCCCTGCTCTTCTATCCGGACTCCGGGGGACGGTTCGGCTACAGCGGAATTCTGCGCTATTTCCCCTCCATCCAGACCTACAACATCAGCACCTCGGAGCTGGTGCTGGACATGGTGGCGGAAAACCTCAGCGTGACCCTGGCCAGCCGGCTCGTCACCGCCCGGTCCGGGCCCGTGCGGAGCGGCGCCGTCCGGTGCGTCCCGGTGGACGGCTTTCCCATGCCGATGAACTACTATGTCCTCTACCCCTCCGAGCCCCACATCACAGCGGCAGAAGGCGCGGTTATCGAGGGGATTCAAAAGTGCTTCCGGTCCATGGAGGAAATGCTTCAATAGCACCCTTGCAATCCCAGTCCCGTGGTGGTAAAATTCCTTCATCTGTTTGCGTTTTTAGGAGTGGTCACATATGGGATTGCTGAAATCCTTTCGGGAAATCCTGCGGTTTGAAGCGCTGTGGAAGCTGGCCTTCTTCCTGATTCATCCGCTGTTCAGCGGCATGTTCAGCGCTTATGTCTCCACGTCAGAGCTCAGCTTTAACGGCGGCGTGGTGTGGAAGTTTCTGACCCCCACGGGCCTCGCGGTCTTTCTGCCGCTGTGTTTGGGCGCGGCATGGCGGTAAAAGACGAGGCCAGGCGCCGTCCAACAGTTGTGAATACAGGTTCTGAAAAAAAGCCCCCGGCACGCAGCCGCGTGCCGGGGGCTTTGGTCTCTTCGATTTTACGCCTGGAAATCCATCTCTGCCGGCGCTGGCGCGGCCTCCGCCGCTGACGCCGTGGCCGTGTACTGCTGGGCGGCCAGCTCCACGGAAACCTTGGGGGCCAGCGCCTGAGCCTGGGCCCGCAGCTCCATCCGGGTTTCTGCCAGATGGGCCTGGAGCTTGTCATCCACCACCGCTTCCCGGACATATCCGGATTCCCGAATCGCCCGCATGGTCTTCTTTCGGGCCAGCTCCTGCCGCTGGCGTATGGCCTCCCGCCGCTGGTTCTCCTGCGCCGCTCTGGCCTGCCGGACCTTTGCCAGCCGTTCCTGATTCAGGTCCCGCTTCTTCTTGCCCGCCCGGCCCACCGCCTTTTGCAGCTGCCGGATGGCCGCGCGGATGCGTTCGGCATTGTCACTGTCCCGCCGCAGCGCCGCTTGATACTGGGCAATGCGCCGCCGGGCGTAGCCCGCGGCAGCCGTGACCTCCGCCGGCGTTCTGGCCCTGGCCAGACGGGCATGGGCCTCAATCGGTCCGTCGCCGTACCGGGTGTGATTAGGCAGCTTCAGCTGCTCCCGCCGCTTCTCCGCCTTCTCCCTGGCCTCCTGCATCATCTCAATGAGGCTCTTTTCCTCCTCCGGCGGGGTGGGCGCAGGGTCCTGCGCCGGAGGAGAGGGCGCCTGCGTCCACTCAGTCCGGGGCGCGCCCGCCGCGCCGCTGATTTCCATGCCGCTCATTGCCGTCTCCTCCCTCTGTCATTTAGCCGCTTCTCTTTATTATATCGGCAAAGTGGAGTCAGTGTGAAAGAGGATCGCGAGATTTTTGTGCAGTTTGACGGTCTATTCCGCGATAAATTCCGCGACAGAGGCCCGGAATGCCGCCGCTTCCTCCTCAGATCCCTGCACATCCACCCGGACAGGGTCGGACAGGTCAATGGAGAACAGCCCCATAATGGATTTGCCGTTGACCGTGTAGCGGCCGGAGACCACATCCACATCACCGGAATACTGCGCGGCAGCATCCACAAACTGCTTGACATCGCTCACTGAGGAAAGGGTAATTTTAAATGACTGCAAAACAGTTCCCTCCTTGACAAAAGTATGATATAATTCGTTTCAATTCCATCTCATGCACTATATTATACCCATGTGCTTGGAAAATGCAAGTCATTAACAGGAGAACTACATGAGAATCTCAATTTACACCTTGGGCTGCAAGGTCAACCAATACGAAACCCAGGCCATGGAAACCATGCTCCAGGCCAGAGGCCACACCCTGACCGCCTTCGGCAGTCCGGCGGACGCCTGCATCATCAACACCTGCACCGTCACCGCGGTCAGCGGCAAAAAATCCCGGCAGGCCATCCGCCGGGCCAAGCGTGAGTATCCTGACGCGATTGTGGCCGTCTGCGGCTGCTTCGCCCAGACAGACCCGAAGGCTGTCGCCGCCCTGGAGGTGGACCTTTTCTCCGGCACCGGAGGCCGGGCGGCCTTTCTGGACCAGTTGGAGGACCTGTTCCGCCAGCGGCGGGGCCAGCCCTTGGGACTGGTGGACAACGCCCGGGAGCGCCGGGTCTTTGAGCTTCTGCCCGCCGGCGGGCTGGAAGGCCGGACACGGGCCCTCCTGAAGGTGGAGGACGGCTGCGTCAACTTCTGCGCCTACTGCATCATCCCATACGCCAGAGGGCCCGTTCGCTCCCTGCCCCTGGATCAGGCGGAGGCGGAGGCCCGGCGGCTAGCCCAGGAGGGCTATCGGGAGCTGGTGCTCACAGGGATTGAGATTTCCTCCTGGGGCCGGGACCTGAAGACAGGGGAAACCCTCATCGGCCTGGTGGAAGCGGTCTGCCGGGCCGCACCAAGCCTGCGGGTCCGCCTGGGGTCGCTGGAGCCCCGGACCATCACCGAAGACTTCTGCCGCCGGGCGGCGGCGCTGTCCAACCTGTGCCCTCATTTCCACCTGTCCCTTCAGTCCGGCTGCGACGCCACCCTGAAGCGGATGAACCGGAAGTACGGCACTGCCCGTTATCTGGAGTCGGTGGATCTGCTCCGGCGCTTTTATGACCGTCCCGCTGTCACCACCGACCTGATCACCGGATTTCCCGGCGAGACGGAGGAGGAGTTTTTACAGACGCTGGCGTTCCTCCGCCGGTGTGAATTCTCTTCCATGCACATCTTCCCCTACTCCCGCCGGGCAGGCACGCCCGCCGCTCAGATGCCGGGGCAGGTGGCCCGCGGGGTGCGGGAGGACCGCGCCCGCCGGGCCGCGGAGGTGGCCGGAGACTTGGAGCGGCGATACCTGGAAAGCTGGGTGGGTGAAACGCTTCCGGTCCTCTTCGAGGAGGAGAAGGACGGGCTTTGGCGGGGACACGCGCCCAACTACGTGGAGGTTCGGGGTCCGTCCGCAGAGCCGCTCCACAACGTGCTTAAAGAGGCCCTCATTACCGGTGCGGGAGACGGCACGCTGTTCTGTTCTTTTTCTTGAAAGAAAAAGAACCAAAAAGAACTTTAAGCTGCGCTCATTTGCCAGACTTTCGATAGAACCGGTTTGAAGTTCTTTTGCTTCTTTTCTTCCAAGAAAAGAAGCGAAAAAAGTCTGATAGGAGGATTTGTCATGGATTATACCATTCGACCGATTGAGCCACGGGACGCCCGTGGACTGAACGAAATCCGCCGCATGCCCGGCGTATTTGAAAACATTCTGGGCCACCCGGCGGAACCCCTGAAGCGCAGTGAGGAGCACATCGCCAATCTGGGGCCCAACGACTTTCAATTTGTCGCGGTGACCAGCACAGGGACTGGGGAAGAGCTGGTCATCGGCTCGGCGGGACTGTCCCTGTCTGCCAGTCCCCGCATGCGGCACGTGGGCAATGTGGGCATTATGGTTCACCGGGATTATCAGAATATAGGGGTGGGCCGGGCCCTGATGAACGCGCTCCTGGATTTGGCGGACAACTGGTTCAAGCTGGTCCGCGTGGAGCTGACCGTCTACGAGGACAACGAACGGGCCATCCATCTGTACGAGTCCTTGGGCTTTGAGCGGGAGGGCCTGCGCCGGAAGACCGCCGTCCGGAACGGCGAATATGTCAACGAATGGATGATGGGCCGGGTCCGGGAGTGAACTTGCGCGGCAATGGGCGCTTCCCAAATCGGCTGAAAGCACAACATTACACAACACCCGCCGGAAAGAGCTTCTTTTCGGCGGGTGTTGACTTTCTTACAATATGCTCAGGGCGGGGATGCCTTTATTACAGGTGGCCCAGGAGATTGATCGCCACAATCAGGCCGGAGAACACAATCGAAACCGTGGAGCACAGCTTGATGAGAATGTTCAGAGAGGGCCCGGAGGTGTCCTTGAAGGGGTCGCCCACCGTGTCGCCCACCACCGCGGCCTTGTGGCAGTCAGAGCCCTTGCCGCCATGGTGGCCGGACTCAATATACTTCTTGGCGTTGTCCCACGCGCCGCCGGCGTTGGACATGAACACCGCCAGGGCAAAGCCCGTCACAGACACGCCGCCCAGCAGGCCTACCACGCCCGTGGGGCCCAAAATCATTCCGGTGATGATGGGCACAATGATTGCCAGCAGCGCGGGCGCCACCATCTCCCGGAGCGCTCCTTTGGTGCACAGCGCCACACAGGAGGCGTAATCCGGGTCCGTCTTGCCTTCCATAATCCCGGTAATCTCCCGGAACTGGCGCCGGACCTCCACCACAATGGACTGGGCCGCGCTCTGCACCGCGCTCATGGTGAAGGCCGAGAACACAAAGGTCAGCATGGCCCCGATGAACAGGCCCACCAGCACCGTGGGGCTGGTCAGATTGAAGTTCAGCACATGCTCCGTCTTGTCCTGGACAATGTTCACGTAGGAAACCAGCAGCGCCAGCGCGGTCAGAGAGGCTGATCCAATGGCAAAGCCCTTGCCCGTGGCCGCCGTCGTGTTGCCCAGAGAGTCCAGGGCGTCGGTCCGCTCCCGGACCTCCTCCGGCAGGCCGGACATCTCCGCGATGCCGCCGGCGTTGTCCGCCACAGGTCCGTAAGCGTCCGTGGCCAGGGTGATGCCCAGGGTGGACAGCATGCCCACGCCGGCAATGCCGATGCCGTACAGGCCCCGGTTGAAGGCCTCGGTGAACAGGCCGGCCTTGTCAATGATTGTCAGAGAGCCGCCGGCGGCAAAATAGCTGATGAGCACGGCCGCCGCCACAATCAGAATGGACGCCGCCGTGGACAGCAGTCCCAGAGAGATGCCGCCGATGATGACCGTGGCCGCGCCCGTCTCCGAGGAGGCGGCCAGCTTCTGGGTGGGCTTGTAGGTGTCGGAGGTGTAATACTCCGTAAAGTAGCCAATGGCGCAGCCGCCCACCAGTCCGCATAGAATGGAAACGTACACGCCCCAGTTGCCCACGGTGATCCAGGTCAGCGGAGCCGCCGCCACGGCCGACAGGCCGGCCGCCAGATAAGTGCCGGTGCGAAGGCTGGTCAGAAGGGATTTCTGGGTGGCGTTCTCCTCCGTCTTGACAAAGAAGGTGCCGATGATGGAGCAGAGAATACCCGCCGCCGCCAGGAGCATGGGAAGCACCAGGCCCTCCCAGCCGTAGCCGGCGCAGGCCCCCAGGGCAAAGGTGGCCAGAATGGAGCCCACATAGGACTCGTACAGGTCTGCGCCCATGCCGGCCACGTCGCCCACGTTGTCGCCCACGTTGTCCGCGATGGTGGCTGGGTTGCGGGGGTCGTCCTCCGGGATGCCCGCCTCCACCTTGCCCACCAGGTCCGCGCCCACGTCGGCGGCCTTGGTGTAGATGCCGCCGCCCACCCGGGCGAACAGGGCCATAAAGGACGCGCCCATGCCGTTCATGACCATGATGTTGCCCAAGGAAACGGGGTCGTTCACACCGGCGGCAAAGTGAAGGATGCAGAACCAGAGGGTGATGTCCAGCAGCCCCAGGCCCACCACAGTGAAGCCCA
>JAAWCD010000071.1 GCA_022793095.1 Oscillospiraceae bacterium
CAGCGGAGTCACATTGGCCACGGCGTCCGGCACGGCAGTGATGGGGGAGACTCCCCACTCCGTCCGCTTCAGCAGCACCAGGCCGATGGCCATGCAGATCAGTCCCGCCAGATATTGCGTGATTCTGCGCGGTAATTGTTTTTCTTTCATACAAGCTCCTCTCTAAAAACAACAGCAGGGAAATAAAGTCCTTTTGGTCCTGTTTCGCCCGGAAGAGGGGTGAGCTCTGCCGTTTCCCTTGGCATGATCAATAGTGTATCAGTTTCCTTCCATGATGACAACTTAAATTTCCGATGAACGTCATTGAGGGCAGGGGCAGATTAGGAGATAGAAGGAACTGCGTTCTTGACATGGGGAGGTAGAAATGGTAATCTATAGATAAGAAGAAAAACCATTTGAACGCGACGCTGACTGCGTATTGTGCGGGGAGGGGAGACGGAAAATGATTCAATTTCACAAAAAGGTTGCGGTCAATCTCATGCTTTTAGCCGCTTCCGTTGGGTTACTGGCGATTGTGCTTTTTTTGCCTGATTTTGCGGAGGAATATGCCGCCGCACTTGGAATGACCTTTGCTTTCGCAATCGGCATCATTGCGTATCTGGCTTGTCGTTGGCTTCGGTGCCCCTATTGCCGCCGTCTTTTGCTTGTTAAGATTTTTGTGATGAATCAATCGGTATTCCCATGTCCCCACTGTGGAACGCAAGTCGAAGTTGGCTGAGCTTGGCTCGACAACTGATTTACGCACCCCCTTTGAGCGCCAAGAGGCCGCAGGCAATGCCTGCGGCCTCTCTGCGTTTGCCCTTTTAGTTGGATGCGGTATCCAGATCGGTGTCGCCGCCCCAGATCATGTTCTTGCGGAGCTCTTCGCCCACAAGCTCCATCTGGTGCTTCTTGAGCGCGGCCCGCTTGGAGTTGAAGAAGGTCCGGCCGTTCTTGTTCTCGGCAATCCACTTGCCGGCAAAGGTGCCGTCCTGGATATCGTCCAAGACCTTCCGCATGTTCTTCTTGGTCTCCTCGTAGGGCAGGACACGGGGGCCGGAGACGTACTCGCCAAACTCGGCCGTATCAGAGATGGAGTAGTTCATGGCGGCCACGCCGCCCTTGTTGATGAGGTCGATGATAAGCTTCATCTCGTGGATGCACTCGAAATAGGCGTTCTCAGGCTCATAACCGGCCTCTACCAGGGTCTCAAAGCCGCACTTCATCAGGTCCACTACGCCGCCGCACAGCACGGCCTGCTCACCGAAGAGGTCGGTCTCGGTCTCGTCGTGGAAGGTGGTCTCCATCACGCCGGCACGGGCGCCGCCGATGCCCGCAATGTAAGCCAGGGCAATTTTATAGGCGTTGCCGGTGGAATTCTGCTCCACCGCCACCAGACAGGGCACGCCCTTGCCTGCCACATAGGTGGAACGGACCGTGTGGCCAGGCCCCTTGGGGGCG
Source organism: Oscillospiraceae bacterium (assembly GCA_022793095.1). GTDB lineage: Bacteria > Bacillota > Clostridia > Oscillospirales > Oscillospiraceae > JAAWCD01. The sequence continues at coordinate 1,441 of JAAWCD010000071.1, forward strand.
GCCATGAACACGTCCACGTCCGCGGGGGGGACGATCTGCTGGTAGCGGATATTGAAGCCGTGGGCGAAGGCAATGGCCTTGCCGGCGGTCAGGTTGGGTGCAATGTCCTTCTTATACATATCGGCCTGGGCCTCGTCATTGATGAGGATCATGATGATGTCGCCCCACTTGGCGGCGTCAGCCACGGACTTCACCGCCAGACCGGCCTTCTCCGCATTGGCCCAGTTTTTGCTGCCCTCCCGGAGGCCGACGCAGACGTCGCAGCCGGAGTCCTTCAGGTTCAGCGCGTGGGCGTGGCCCTGAGAGCCGTAGCCGATGATGGCGATCTTCTTGCCGTCCAGGTAGGAGAGGTCGCAGTCCTTCTCATAATACATCTTTGCCATGGGAAACAACTCCTTTGTAGTTTCATTTTGGGGAATTGGAATGGTCTGTGTGTCATTATACCACGGGGTTCAGGGGAAGAATGATACCTGTGATACAATCTCAGAAAAAGCCGCGTGCCAGGCCCTGTCAGTCCAGCGTCAGGCCCAGCTCCACCTCGTCCCCGTCGGACCGGCCTGTCTCAGAAAAGCCCAAAGCCCGGTAGAGCCCGCAGGCGGTCCGGTTCTCCGGGTTGACCGTCAAGAGGACCCGGTTTGAGTCCCCAAAGGGTTTGGCGCGGATGTACGGCAGGGCCAGCTCCATGGCGGCCCGGCCGTAGCCCTTTCCCTGGTACTCTTTGTCGATCATCAGGTGCCAGATGCAGTAAACCTCCTCATCGTAGTCATAGATGACCATAAGATACCCGATCACTTGACCATCCCGGCAGACTGCGAAGGGGGTGCATTGGCTGTAATAGACATAGGCTTGGGCCAGACTCCGGACGGGGTGGGACACAAACTTTTCCTGCCCGCTGTGGAGCTTCAGGTCAAAGCAGGCGATGAAATTGGACTCATCGACCTTTTGCAGGGTGATAGAATTCATGAAGGTTCCTCCTCTGTGCTTGGAGGGCTAACGGAAACACACCCTCCGTTTGGTGGTTGGGATTACCATTTTATCATTCGCCATAGCTGATCGTCTCCTTTCCGTACTGAGGGTGATCTATTCCAAACACAGGGTTCCCTGTGGAGTCTTACAAAATATTCTTGCCCAGGTTGAACTCGGTGGTCTCCTTGCGCTCGTCGCTGATGGTGTAGGCGCCCCGCTCCAGGGCGATCATGCCCGTCCGGACCAGCTCCAGAATTCCGAAGCTCTCCAGCAGCTTCTGCATGGCCTCCGCCTTCGCCTCGTCGCCAATCAGCGCCAAAGTCAGCGACTTCAGCGACACGTCAATGATGGACGCCCGGAAAATGTTGGCGATCTGAATGACCTCGTTCCGGATGTCCGGCTGCTCCGCCTTGACCTTGTAGAGCACCAGCTCCCGGCGGATGGACCGGTCAGGCAGCAGCTCCTGCACCGAGTAGACGCAGAACTGCTTCCGGAGCTGATTCATGATCTGCTCCGCCGCGGCGTCGTCCGCCATGGTCTCAATGGTGATACGGGAGACCAGAGGGTCGTCCGTGGTGCCCACGGCCAGGGACTCGATGTTATAGCCCTTGCGGGAGAAGAGGCGGGAGACCTGGGAGAGGACGCCGGCCTCGTTGGAAACCAGCACCGAAAGGGTGCGGCGGGTTACGATATCTTTCATGGGACTCCCTCCTTACTTAATCCAACAGGAAATCGGTGACAGGCGTGCCGCCGGACACCATCGGATGTACCATGGCGTCAATGTCAATGGCGCAGTCAATGACCGCCGCCTTGCCGCTCTCCACGGCCTTGCGGAACGCGTCCTCAAACTCCGCCTGATTCTTGGCCCGGTAGCCCGCGATGCCGTAGGCCTCCGCCAGCTTCACAAAGTCCGGGCCCCGGTCCAGGTCGGTCTGGGAGAACCGCTTGCCGTAGATGAGGTTCTGCCACTGGCGGACCATGCCCAGGGTGCCGTTGTCGAAGATGACCGTGATAATGGGAATATCGTAGTGCTCCACGGTCGCCAGCTCATGGCAGTTCATGCGGAAGCAGCCGTCGCCGGTGCAGTGGACCACGACCTTGTCCGGATTGCCCAGCTTGGCCCCCATGGCCGCGCCCAGGCCGAAGCCCATGGTGCCGAAGCCGCCAGAGGTGATGAGCTGTCCGGGCCGGGAGAAGTGGTAGTACTGGGCGGACCACATCTGGTGCTGGCCCACGTCAGTGGCGATGATGGCGTCGCCGCTCGTGACCTTCTGGACGGTCTCCAGAATCTCGTGGGGGTGGAGAATGTTGTCCACCTTCAGGGGGACCTCCTTGTGGGAGAAGACGAATTCCTTCCACTCGGGGTAGTCGTGGGCGGGCAGCTTTTCGTTCAGCAGCTCCAGCACCCGGCGGGCGTCGCCGATGATGTGGTGGTCGGTGGGCACGTTCTTGTCGATTTCAGCCCGGTCGATGTCGATTTGAACGATTTTGGCCTGCCGGGCGAAGGTCTCCGGATGGGTGGCCACCCGGTCGGAAAACCGGCAGCCAATGGCGATGAGCAGGTCACAGTTGGACGCCGCTATGTTGGAGGCGTGGGAGCCGTGCATACCGATCATGCCGGTAAATAACGGGTGGTTGCCAGGGCAGGCGCCGCCGCCCATGATGGTGGAGGCAACCGGAGCGTTCAGCTTCTCAAAGAACTGGCGGAACTGGGGCACCGCGCCCTTGGAGCGGATGACGCCGCCGCCCACCAGGACCAGAGGCTTTTTCGCCTCCTCGATCATGGCCAGCAGGGTGTCGATGTCGCCGTGGTCCGGCTCGGGCGCCTTCAGGTCATAGCTGGACCGGCGGAGCATGGCGGCAAGCCGTCCATGGGAGGCGTGCTCCTTGAGGGGCAGGGGCTCGTAATCCACCTCGGTGGCGGTGACGTTTTTAGTGATGTCGATGAGGACGGGACCGGGACGGCCAGTCCGGGCGATGGCGAAAGCCTCCCGCACAATGTCAGCCAGGGAGTTGGGGTCCTTGACCAGGTAGTTGCATTTGGTGATGGGCATGGAAATGCCGGTCATGTCCACCTCCTGGAAGGTGTCCTTGCCCATGAGGGATTCCGCCACGTTGACGGTGATAAACACGGTGGGGGAGGAGTCGTAATAGGCGGTGGCGATGCCGGTGGTGAGGTTGGTTGCGCCGGGGCCGGAGGTGGCGAAGCAGACGCCCACCTTGCCCGTGGCCCGGGCGTAGCCGTCGGCGGCGTGGGACGCGCCTTGCTCGTGGGAGGTCAAGATGTGGCGGATTTTGTCCTTGTAGCCGTGGAGCTCGAATTCGTCATAGATGTTGAGAATGGTGCCGCCGGGGTAGCCGAACACGGTGTCGACCCCCTGCTCCAGCAGACATTCCATCAGGACCTGGGAACATTTCATCTTCATGGAAGCAGCCTCCTTTTGGGGAATTCTCTTCTCTTTCTTGAAAGAAAAAGAAGCAAAAAGAACTTCGCGCAAAACTTCGTTTTGCTTTTGAACTGGCAATGATACCGTATAAAAAAAGCAGCCTCGTCCTATTGACAGGACGAAGCTGCGGACTCCGTGGTACCACCTGAATTCATGGAAAACCATGCGCTCTGACCCGGTAACGGCGGGAAACCGTCCCCGCCTACTCCGTTCAGCGGGGCTGCTCCTGGGCGAGCGTTCGTCCTGCTTCACGGGAGGGCTCTCACCAGCCGCCCTCTCTCTGCACCGATCTGAAACAGGCTTACTATCCCAATCATTGCCTTTCACACAATACTCAGTTAAAGAGTAATTGATATACATGATAATAGATGAAGGGCCGTTTGTCAAGCTATTTTTCCGCGGACGCTGATATTTTGGTCTGGAACCGGTCAACGGTTGCTCTCAATCCGCACCGGGATACCGTCCCTGACCAGATGCCGGAAAAAGCGTTTCTCCAGCTCTGTCTCCACAATGGTGCCCGCAAAGGAGATGGCCAGGGTGTTGCCATAGCTGATGGCGGCACAGTTGGTCCTGCTCTCGTAGGCTTGGCCCAGAATGACTTCCATCCGCTGGATGTGGGGCTCCATGGCCTCCGGCACCGCAAAGACGCCGGGGTTGGTAAACACGGCGGAGTAGGGAAGGCTTCCCACAAAGCGATAGACGATGGCCATAACCAGGTCCTTCAGGACCAGGGGCGCGATTTGAATCAGCCGGTTCTGCTGGAACTTGACGTTCCGGGTCAGCTGGGCCCGCAGGCGCTGCCGGTTGATGGTGAGGCGCATATAGTGGTGGACCTGGCTGACCAGCTCCTCAAAGGAGAATTCCCCCAGGGCCGGGTCCACCGAGGGCCGCACATTGAGAATGAAGTTCCGCAGGGTTTGGGAGGGAAACCAGCCCCGCAGGTTGATAGGCACCGCCAGCGCCACCGGGAGAAGCCGCTTGGGCTTCTCCGCCGCCTGCATGCCGGTCAGGGACTCCAGCAGCACGGCGGACAGATATTCCGTGATGGAGGCGTCATAGCGGCCTGCCGCTGCCTTCACCTGGTCCACGGGCACGAAGCCGATGGTGGTGTTCAGGGTGTAAAAGGGTTCCGGCGTGCCAGTAGCAGGGTAGGCCCTGGCATCGCCCATGCCCCTGGTGGTCCCGGAGGTGGCGTATTTCTGGTAGGCGTCCTCCAGCTCCTCCGGCATGGGGAGCCCGTTCAGATCCAGCACCCCCTTTTCCAGAGGGATTTCAAAGCCCAGCTCCCCCAGGTAGGCGGCCAGCAGCGTCCGAAAGAGCACCAGCGCACCCGCACCGTCGGAGAGGGCATGAAAGACCTCAATCGAAATCCGCTGCTCGTAGTAAAAAAAGCGGATCAGCCAGCCGTTGTCCTCCTTGAAGCGGACGGGCTGGCAGGGATTGGCGATGTCCGCCCGCACAAAGGGGCCGGGGGCTGGGTTGGGCTCCAGATAATACCAGAATGTGCCTCGCCGGATACGGACGCCGAAGCTGGGGAACCGGGGCATGGTCCGGTCCACCGCCCGCTGGAGGGCGGCAGGGTCCACAGGCTGGGTCATCACCGCGGAAAAGCGGTAGATGGAGGAGTAGTTCTCCTTTTGGATGGCTGGGAAAATCAGCGCCGCGTTGTCCAAGCGGTACCAAGTGCTGGAGGAATCTGCCTGATTCATGATGTTCTCCTTCCAGAGGGTGGATGATTTCTCCAGTGTACCACGTTTTGGGCGGGACCGCAACTGTTCCTTCAGGCCCGCGCCTCGAAACAGCGGAAGCGGGGAGCTCATAGAACTCCCCGCTTCGCTTCAGGCCATGTGGGCTTCCTTCAGCATGGTTTCCGCCAGAATGCCGTAGCCGCAGGCCGGGTCGTTCACCAGCACGTGTGTGACCGCCCCCACCAGCCGCCCGTTTTGCAAGATGGGGGACCCGCTCATCCCCTGCACAATGCCGCCGGTGGCCTCCAGCAGCTCCGGGTCTGTCACCTTGACCATCAGATCCCGCGTGTCCCCGTTGGAGGCGGGATAGACCCGCAGAATTTCTACCTCATATTCCCTGACCTCACTGCCGTCCACATTGGAGAGAATGGAGGCCTTGCCCGTCTTCACCTGACTCCGATCCGCCACAGCCAGCCCCTGGGTTCCAGCCGGGAAGGCGTTGGACGCCTTTCCAAAAATGCCCCCCTCCGTGTTGGCGTACAGGGTGCCCAGGTCGCTTTGCAGGTCAAAGGCCCCGTGAAGCTCTCCCGGCGCGCCTTGGGCTCCCTTCTGCACTCCGGTAACTGTGGAGGTCATGATGGACCCGGTTTGCAGCGGCATCAGAAGACAGGTGTCCACATCGTTGATGCCGTGGCCCAGGGCCGCGAACACGCCGGTTTCCGGGTCGTACCAGGTCAGCGTGCCAATGCCGGCCATGGAGTCCCGAATCCAGGCCCCCAGCTTATATGCACCGTCGCCGGTGCATTGGACCGCTTCGCCGGTCAGCTGGAGCTGTTTGCCCGCCCGGACCGCCCGGATGCTCATGGGCTCGCCTTCCAGGTCCTGTAAAACCTCCCGGACCTCCTCAATCGTGTCCACCTGTTCGCTGTTGATGTGGGTGATGATGTCCCCCTCTTTCAGGCCGCAGTCACGGGCCGGCGACAGGTCTCCCGTCTCCGTCGCCACCGGTGAAAGGCCGACCACCATCACACCTTGGGAAAAAAGCTTGATGCCCACCGTGCTTCCCAGCGGAACCAGCGTCCGGTTCCCCGCGGCCGCCGCGCGGCTTTGCAGTCCCAGGACCATGACGCAGAGCACTGCCGCCAGCAGCGTCCGGGCCAGGCCCAGCATCAGGCTCCAGGGACTGCCCTTTGCCTCTTCGTTCATACCGTCCCCCCTTTTGAGAACCCGCTCCCTCCGCGCCCTCCCAAGCGCGAAAGATGCGGCTTTAAAAAATCAGCGCGCGCTTTCGCGTGCCCTTTTAATATATCTCAAGCCAGCGAAAAAAAGCGGATGCACAGCTGCCAATGCCCGGCTGTTTTGGGCCTTCCTTTTTTGGATTCCGGGGTGCCGCAAGCGGTTCCCGCTTTCGCGGGCGGTATTTTTTCCGTTTGGAACAGGAATTTCCGCCTTCCAGGAAAAACCTCGAAAAAAAGATTAAATTTTCGCATTTCCTATGATATAATAACGAGAAACAATGCGCTGGCCAGCTTTGACAGACGCCAGCCTGCGTTAGTTTATGCAGATCTGAAAAGAAAGAAGGTTAAAATTTTACCATTTTCTCTTTTTTTATTTATAGAGGCCCTTGACGCCGCGTTTTATAATAATTTATAACAGAGGGGAGCCATTTGGAATGGAGCAGATCCAAGGCGTTGATTTCGATTTGGATACGGCAAGGGGAGTCATGGATTCCTTTGCCGCGGCCTGCGGCGTTCACTGCCGGCTCTACACTGGAGACGGCAAGCTGCTCTACGAGCAGGGCGGCACGTCTGACGGCTGTGCCTTCTGCCGGAAGATGACTGAAATCACCGGCACGGAACTCCACTGCGAAAAGGTCCACCTTTACGGGGCTTATCAGGCGGAGCGGTTCGGCGGGCGGTACATCTACTTCTGTCCCTCGGGCATGGCCTACTTTTCCTCGCCGATTGTGGTGGGCGGGGCAGTCGCCGGATCCATGGTGGGCGGTCCGGTGCTCATTATGGACATTGAGGACTATCTGGCCAGCGACACCTTGCCGAAAAATCACGTTCCCCGGGCATATTTCGACCACTTTCGGGAGGCCCTCTCCACCTTTCCCCAGATGGAGCCCGCCCGGCTGAGCCATCTGTCCAACCTGCTGTTCGCCGTCACGGTTTACATCAGCGACAGCAGCCACACCCTCTTTTTGAACCAAAGCGGACAGGCTCAGCAGCAGACCATCAACGAATACATTCAGCAGCTCAAGCTGCGGGACAATGTTTCGCCCTACCCGGTGGAGAAGGAGCAGGAGCTGACCAGTGCCATTACCCAGGGGGACAAGGCCACGGCCGGCCGGCTGCTCAACGAGATTCTGGGGCACATCTTTTTTTCCACCGGCGGGAAGCTGGAGGTCATCCACGCCAGGGTCATGGAACTGCTGGTGGTGCTGTCTCGTGCCGCAGTGTACGGCGGCGCGGATGTGGAGCAGATTTTTGGCCTCAACTACCGCTACCTCCGGGAGGTGGAGCGGATGAACACGCCGGATGATCTGGCCCTGTGGCTGGCCAACATTCTGGACCGGTTCACCGCCCTGGTGTTCGACTTGGTGGATATCAAGCACAAGGATGTCATTTACAAGGCCATTGACTACATGAAGCGGAATTACCCCAACAAGCTGACCCTGGAGGAGACGGCAGCCTATATCAATCTGTCTCCCTCATATTTCTCCAAGGTGTTCAAGGAGGAGCTGGGATGTTCCTTCAACACCTACCTTAACGAGCTGCGGATCGAGCGGAGCAAACGTATTCTCCTGTCCGGCTCGGCCTCCATTGTGGAGATCTGTGATCTGGTGGGCTTTGAGGACCAGAGCTATTTCACCAAGGTCTTTAAAAAGATCACCGGCGTGACACCGGGCAAATACCGGGAGCGCCGGGGCCGTATCGACCCCCGGAAGGAGCGGGGCTGATTTCATTGGCAATCCAAATCAACTGAAAAGGAGATATGAGTTATGAGTATTCTGAACGACATTTCCGAGGCCATGCAGAAGGGGCGGGCTAAGCTGGTCAAGCAGCTGGTTCCCCAGGCGCTGGAGGAAGGAATTCCAGCCAGACAAATTTTGGAAGAAGGGCTGTTGGCAGGCATGGACATTGTAGGCCAGAAGTTCAAGGCCAACGAAATTTTTGTGCCTGAGGTCCTGGTTGCGGCCCGCGCCATGAATGCCGGCACGGAGCTGCTGAAGCCCCACCTGTCTGAGGCGGGCGTAGGTTCCAAGGGCAAGGTGGTGCTGGGCACGGTGAAGGGCGACCTTCACGACATCGGCAAGAACCTGGTCCGGATGATGTTCGAGGGCAAGGGTCTGGAGGTCATTGACCTGGGCGTGGACGTGGCGCCGGATGCTTTTGTACAGGCTGCGATTGACAACAACTGCACAATCATTGCCTGCTCCGCGCTGCTGACCACCACCATGCCGGTGATGGCGGAAGTGGTGGAGAAGGCCAAGGAGGCCGGAATTCGGGACAGCGTGAAGATTATGATTGGCGGAGCGCCCATCACCGGCAAATTCTGCGAGACCATCGGCGCGGACGCCTACACCCCTGACGCGGCCTCTGCCGCCGTCAAGGCCGCTGAGCTACTGTCCTGAGTTCTTTTTCTTGAACGAAAAAGAACCAAAAAGAACTTTAAACGGCTGTTTTGCGTCAGATTTCTGGTAGAATCAGCTTGAAGCGTTTGCATGCGGTTTTGTTTGAGAAAACGGAAGAAAGGGCGGTATGACTGACAAGTCATACCGCCCTTCAGCTTGTCGAAAAATTAAAAATAGGATGACAAAACTGCTTCGTCTTAGAGTGGGGGGATAGTGTGAAAGGGGGGCGAAGCCCCCGCTTTCGCGTGCAGTCACCCGCCCGCAGGCGACTGATTTCGTCAGAATGACGAAATCAGCTTCAGGCTGTCGACATTGTCGACAGCCTGAAGGGCGGTATGACTGACAGGTCATACCGCCCTTTCTTCAATTCTTCAGAAGGTCGCTGAACTCTTTCAGCTCCTTTTTCTTCTCCTCGGAAAGGCGGTTGTAGTCTGTGCTGGTAATCGCGCCCTCCAGCGTGTAGAGATGAACCAGGCAGACCTGTGGGAAGACCTCCTTCAGTTGAAAGAAAGCCTGCTTGGAGCCAGTCTCCACCAGCTTTTCCGCAGAGTCGATGCCCACAGCGGTCAGCTTTCGCGCCATTTCCGTTCCGATATTCCTCAACGAGGTTAAATCTGACATTGCGTTCCTCCTTCCATCCATCTTATGTTAAGCGGGGATGGATTCCGCCAGCTTGTGCTGGGGCAAGTCCTGGACGAAGGCCTAGGCGCTATTGCCGCAATTTTGTGGCTCCTGTAAATAACATAGTTCCGTCTTGATTTTGCCCCTCACCGGCACCGCTTCCGGTAGGCGGTAGGAGTTGCTTGAAAGCGGGCCCGGAAGGCGGCGGTAAATTTGCTTTGATTTTCATAGCCCACCGCAGCGGCGATCTCCGCCACGCTTTTGGAGGACTCCGCCAGCATCCGGGCGGCCTCCCGGATTCGGTACTCCTTCATATAGGATCCTATGGACTGTCCGTATATGGCCTTGAATCCGCTTTTCAGGGCGGCGGCGCTGATTAAATGCTGACGGGACAGGGCCTCAATGGTCATCCGGCGGTCCAGATGCCCCACCAACTGCCCGTGAATGGACCGGATGACCTCCGCCTGCCGAGGGTCAATGGGCGGCGGCTCCGGCATTGAGCACAGCTCCATCAGCAGCTCCTGCGCCTTGAGCTTACAGTAGGCCGGGTGCAGCTCCGGCGGATGGGCCGAGAGATCCTGAAAGATGTGGTCCGGCGGCCCGGCGGGCAGAAGGACCGCCAGGCCGGGAAAACGGGCAGAAAGCGTTGCGCCGCTCACTCCGGCTTCCTGGAGCAGGTCGGGCGGCTGCTCGTCCAGAAGGTTTAGGTCAACGGTCAGCGAAAGGCCGGAACAGCCGTCGGGCAGGAAGAAGGAAACCGGTCCGCTGTCCGTCAGACGCCGCAGAAAGACGCTCCCCGGCCCGAGCTCCCCTGGTTCCTCTGGGAGGTCCCAGACGATCCGCCCCCGCTGGCAGCAGCTGACCCGCAGCAGGCCGGAGGCAGGGGGCAAAGAGTGTGTGAGCTGTCCGGGAAGAAAGCAATAACAGGCCAGCTCTATGCCAGGATACAGGTCATAGAGCTCCACGCACCCCGCTCCGCTGGCGGAGAGGGTGAAGGACAGCTTCGGCCGCCGGGGACGGCAGTTCACCAGAACTGTCCCGGCAGGCAGGGTGGACAGAGCGGCCTCCAGATTGGCAGAAGGCGTGCCTAACATTCAGAATGCTCCGGCGTTTCTCCCCCCTCCTGGCAGACGGGACAGGAGATAGAGGTCAGTTTTTCCACCATTTCATGGAGGAACTGAGCCTGCTTGGTGCTGGCGGCCTTGTAATAGACCTCCTTGCCCTTCCGGCGGCTGACCACCAGCCCGCTGAGCCGGAGCTGCTTGAGGTGGTGGGAGACTGCGGGGCTGCTCATGCCCACCATGGCGGACAGATTGACCACACATTCCTCACAGTGGCAGAGAATCCAAAAAATGCGGACCCGGCTGCTGTCGCTGAGCTGCCGGAAGAGGCCGGACACGGTCTGAAACGCCTCCGCGCCGGGCAGGTCCAACATGGGATCTTCCATGGCCTGCCCATGGTTGTGGGGCAGATGAATCTGGGACACAGCAGATATCCCCCTTTCCTGATACTTCTATTCTACCACGTTTTGCCGCCGCGTACAATACAGTTGAAATGGAATCCAGCATAGGGAAAGGCCCCCGTTTCACTTATCCATATTGGCTGTTTTACCTCCTTAATTCGGTCTGTTTTATGACAGAAACGACAAACAACGGGAGAAAATGAGAAAATTCTTGACTTTAATACGTCAAAGTGCTATGATGAACAACATCAAGAAACGATAGAGGCGCGGATGAGATGAACCCCGTGGAGCCGGCAGGCAGCGAAGCGGGAAGAGGCAAGTCCGCCGAATTCGGAGGCCGGGCGCGGTCTTCGGGTGGGGCCGTGGGGAATACCTGCGGGACTGTCTGCGGTATTCCGCAGGGGCGCTATCTTTACTGAATTCAGATGCAATATCGCATTTGATTCCTACGTCAGTAAGGCTGTTCGCCCTGCTGGCGTTTTTTGTTTGGCCTGTAAAATAACGAACCAGTTTAAAGTTCCTATTTTGCTTTTTTTTCTTGCAAGAAAAAGAAGGGATATTAAGAGCTTATATTCGGTAAGCGCTTGCTCTGTAAAAGCAGGTGTTATTCCATCGTTCAAGCAAAAACAGAAACAACAAGAAATGGAAGGAACAATCTCTATGGAACCGATTCTTCACATCGGCGGCGTGGATGTCACGCGGCTCACCCAGGCGCTGGGCACTCCTCTCATGGTCTACGATGAGGGGGCCTTGCGAAAGCGGCTGGCCGAATTTTCGGCCTGCTTCCAAAGTCCTGCTCTGTCCACTCGCGTGGTCTACGCGGGCAAAGCCTTCCTCTGCAAAGCCATGGCCCGGCTGGTGAACGAGATGGGCTGCTCCCTGGATACAGTCAGCGGCGGAGAGCTGTTCTGTGCCCTGGAGGCGGGGTTCCCGGCGGAAAAAATCGTGTTTCACGGCAACAATAAAACCCCCGCCGAGCTGGCGGCGGCTGTGGACGCCGGGGTGGGTTTGGTGGTGCTGGATAGCCTGCCTGAGTGTCAGGCTCTGACCGCCTTGGCCGGAGAAAAGCGAACGGCCATGCGGGTTCTTCTCCGGGTCAATCCAGGGGTGGAGGCCCACACCCACAAGTATATTGTCACCGCCCACCTAGACAGCAAGTTCGGCATCGCCGCAGGCCGGAAAGAAGAGCTTTACGCTGTACTGGACGAGCTGAACCAGAGCGAATTCGTGACCTTCGCCGGATTCCACGCCCACATTGGAAGCCAGATCTTCGATAAGGCCGCCTTTGCCGCTGAAATCGAACAGCTGGCTATTCTGGCTCAGGAGGCGGAGGGGAAGGGCTACCCGGTTCCTGTGCTGGACCTGGGGGGCGGCTTCGCCGCCCGGTACACGGACGCCGACGCGCCTATCCCCATTCCTGAGGTGTGTCAGACCATTCTGGACGCCTGCCTGGCCCAGAAGAAGGCCCGAAACCTTTCCCTCTCCGAGGTGTGTATCGAGCCGGGACGAAGCATCGTAGGGGAGGCGGGCACCACCCTCTACACCGTGGGCTGGCAGAAGGAGACGGAAAGCAAGCGCTATCTTTTTGTAGACGGCGGCATGGCCGACAACATCCGGCCCGCTCTCTATCAGGCCGAGTACGACTGCGGCGCAGCGGAACACATGGAAGCAGCCAAAACTGAGACGTACACCGTGGCGGGCAAGTGCTGTGAAAGCGGGGATATCCTCATCGAAGAGGCCAAGCTGCCGCCCATGAAAACCGGCGATCTGCTGGCCGTCTACACCACCGGAGCTTACTGCTACTCCATGTCCAGCAATTACAACCACCTGGGCCGGCCTGCCGTGGTCTTCGCCCAGGACGGCAAAGCCCGCCTGGTCCTCCGCCGGGAGGAGCCCAAGGATTTGCTGGCCTGTGAAACGAATGAAGTTCTTTTTGATTCTTTTTCTTCCAAGAAAAAGAATGAACAGCAGGAGGTGGTACTGTGAGGGAAATTTCTCTGGCCAAATATCACGGCTGCGGAAACGACTTCCTGTTGGTGCGGGCAGAGGCGGTCCAGAGTCTGGACCTGAAGCCCCTGATCGTATCCGCCTGCGGCCGGCGCACCGGCATCGGGGCCGACGGCTTCATCGTGGCGGAGTCAGACCCCTTAGAGATGAAATTCTACAACGCGGACGGAAGCTCCGCACCCATGTGCGGAAACGGCATCCGGTGCTTTGCCCGTTTCTGCCTGGAGGAGGGCATCGCTCAGGGCGATTCCTTCGCCGTCCAAACCGGCGCAGGCGTCAAGACGGTCCGGATTGTGAGCCGGGATCCCTTCCAGGCCCAAATCAGTATGGGCGGGCCGGATTATGACCCCGCCGCCATTCACACCTCCGGTCCCGTGTGGGATGTTTCCCTGGAAATCGCGGGGCAGGCCGTCTCCCTTTGCAGCTTCTTCATGTCCACAGTTCACACGGTCTGGTTTGTGGACGACGCCATGGATGAACGCCTGATGCCCGTGGCGGAGGCCATCCACTGCCACCCCATGTTCGGGGAAAAGACAAACGTCAATCTGGTTCAGGTGGTGGATGGGCACACCCTCCGGATGCGGACCTGGGAACGGGGCGTGGGCCCCACCTTGGCCTGCGGTACCGGAGCATGCGCCAGCGCTCTCACCGCCTGGAAAAAGGGGCTCTGCGGCCCGGAGGTCACCATCCTGCTGCCCAAGGGACAGCTTCAAATTCAAATCGACCCGGACGAACAGGTCCGGATGACCGGTCCTGCCTGCCGGATTCTGAAAGGAGTTTACTGCTATGACTGCTAGAAATATCAAAGGTTCCATCGTCGCCCTGGTCACACCCTTTTCCGCTGACGGAAGCGTCAACTTCGACAAGCTGGGGGAGCTCATCGACTTCCATCTGTCCCACAAGACCGACGCCATTTTGATTCTGGGCACCACCGGCGAGTCCTCCACCATGAGCCACGAGGAGGACAACGCGGTTTGCGAGTACACCGTCAGGCGGGTGGCGGGCCGGGTGCCCATCATCGCGGGCAGCGGATCCAACTGTACGGAAACCATGCTGGAAAAGAGCCTGAGCTTTCAGAAGCTGGGAGCAGATGGTCTGCTTCTCATTACGCCCTACTATAATAAAACCAATGAGGAGGGCATGTATCTCCACTTCAAGACCGTGGCCGACGCCGTGGAGATTCCCTGCATCCTCTACAACGTGCCTGGCCGGACGGGCTGCGCCATTTCCGAAAACGTGGTCCGCCGTCTGGCGGTTCATCCCAACATCACCGGCATCAAGGAGGCCTCCGGCAGTCTGAGCTACGCGGCAAAAATTGCCCGGTACCTCAATGAGGACTTTGTGATGTATTCCGGAAACGACGACATCATTCTTCCCATGATGGCTCTGGGCTCCAGCGGTGTCATCTCCGTGGTGGCAAACATGCTTCCCGAGGAGACCCACAATATCGTTTGGGACTACCTCAATGGCGATCGGGAAAAGGCGCTGGCGGCACAGCTCAAATACCTGTCCGTCATCAACGATCTGTTTATTGAGGTCAACCCGGTGCCTGTGAAGGAAGCCATGAATCTGATGGGCATGAATGTCGGCGGCTACCGTCTGCCGCTGGCCCCCATGAGCGAGGGCAATCGGGCGGTGCTGAAGGCGGCAATGGAGGAGGCTGGAATACTGTGATTCGGATGTTTCTGATCGGCACCGGCCGGATGGGAACCATGATCCGGCAGCTGGCTGGGGAGGACCCGGAATTCACCATCGTGGGCGCGGTCAACGACACCAATGTCAAGGACCTGGCGGGCCTTGACAAGCCGGTGGATGTGGTGATCGACTTCTCCGGCCGGGACAGCCTGCCTGAGGTGGCGGACTACATCCGCCGGACTGGGGCGGCGCTGGTGTCCGGCACCACCGGGTTTTCTGACAGCCAGCTGGAACAGCTCCGCCGCCTGGGCGAGTTTGCGCCAGTGCTCCACAGCGCCAATTACTCCGTAGGAGTGGCAGTGCTGAAGCGGTTGGCAACAGAAGCGGCGGTTCTGCTGGGGGACGGTTTCGACATTGAAATCATTGAAACGCACCACAACCAGAAGGCGGACGCGCCCAGCGGCACCGCCAAGCTGCTGCAAAAGGCAGTAGACCCGATGGGCGGCCTTGCGCCGGTTTACGGCCGTGAAGGACTGTGCGGCAAGCGGACGAAGCGGGAAATCGGGATTCACGCGGTTCGGGGCGGCACGGTGGCCGGAGAACACACGGTGGCCTTTTTCGGCCCGGATGAGGAAATCAAGCTCAACCACCGGGCGGATAGCCGGAAAATTTTTGCCGCCGGGGCTTTGAGGGCGGCAAAGCTGTTGGTGGAAAAGGAAAAAGGCTTTTATACCCTGGAAGACGTATTATTCCACGCCGCGAGGGGCTAGTTCTTTTTCTTGAAAGAAAAAGAACCAAAAAGAACTTTAAGCGGGTGATGATGCGGTGGTTTTCAAGAAGTACGGTGCCCTCCGGAGGGCACCGCATGTCTTGGAAACCACCGCGGTACGCCAGCATAAAGTTCTTTGCCAAGCTTTCTTTCAAGAAAGCGGAAAAAGGAGGAGGTTCCTTATGAACGCACAGGAGATCATACAGTATATTGCCTCGGCGGAGAAGAAGACGCCGGTTAAGCTCACCATCCGGGAGACCGCGCCCATTGACTACGGTTCCGCCAAGGTGTTCGGCGCGGGGGACAAGGTCGTCTTCGGCGACTGGAAGGAGCTGGGGCCTATTCTGGAGGCCAACCAGGACAGAATTGCTGACTATGTAGTGGAAAACGACTGCCGGAATTCGGCCATTCCCCTGCTGGACCTGAAAAATGTCAACGCCAGGATTGAACCGGGGGCCATTATCCGGGAACAGGTGGAGATTGGCGACAATGCTGTCATCATGATGGGGGCGCTCATCAACATCGGCGCGGTTATCGGCGCGGGCACCATGATTGACATGGGCGTGGTGCTGGGCGGCCGGGCCACTGTGGGAAAGCATTGCCACATCGGCGCGGGGGCTGTGCTGGCGGGTGTCATTGAGCCAGCCAGCGCTACACCGGTCATTGTGGAAGACGATGTGATGATCGGCGCCAACGCCGTCGTCATCGAGGGCGTCCGCATCGGGAAAGGCGCGGTGGTGGCCGCGGGCAGTGTGGTGATTGAGGATGTGCCCGCCGGGGCTGTGGTGGCCGGTGTGCCCGCTCGGGTCATCAAGGAGCGGAAGGATGAGGGCACCACCCAGAAAACGGCCCTCCAGGATGCTCTGAGGACGCTTTAAACGAAAGAAAAAAACGCGGCCGCTGGCCGCGTTTTTTTCAGTTGGGCTCCGCCCAAACCCGCTGGGGCGTTGCCCCAGACCCCACCGCCCTTTGAAAAGGGCGGCCCTAAACTTTTATCAGTCTTAGAAGCTGTATTCATAACCGGGGAATGGCAGATGGACGAAGGATTTTGTTGTCAGGCAAGGCAATTTTTCGCCGGAATCCTTGGTGGATTCCAAGAAAAATTGGCGTGGCATGACGGCAAAAAACGAGTTCAGATGCTGTTCAATGGTTGTGAATACAGCTTCTTAGCTCAGACGGCGCCGGAGCTGCTCTGGGTTATCTGAGTAATCCAAGGCGGTCTCCATGGTGATTTCTCCCGCCTTGTACAGGGTGAGAATGGACTGGTCCATGGAAATCATGCCTTCGCCGCCGCTGGAGGTGATTACATTGTCGATCTGGTGGCTCTTATTGTCCCGGATCAGGCTGCGGATGGCGCTGTTCACGTGCATGATTTCATGGGCTGGCACCAGCCCCCCCTTCTTGTCCGGAAGCAGCTGCTGGGATACCACCGTCCGCAGTACCATGGACAGCTGAGCCCGGATCTGCTCCTGCTGGCCGCTGGGGAAGGAGTCTACAATCCGGTCCACCGTGTTTACCGCGCCCTTGGTGTGCAGGGTGGCGATGAGCAGATGACCCGTCTCTGCTGCTGTCATAGCGGTGTGAATGGTCTCACGGTCCCGCATTTCGCCCAAAAGAATCACGTCTGGGGCCTGCCGCAGGCAGGCCCGCAGGGCGGAAAGATAGTCCTCTGTGTCAATAGCGATTTCCCGCTGGCTGACGATGCTCTTGGCGTTCCGGTGGAGGTACTCAATGGGGTCCTCCAGGGTGATGATGTGGCCGCTCCGGGTCTGATTGATCCGGTCGATGATGCAGGCCTGTGTGGTGGACTTTCCGCTGCCTGCCGTGCCGGTCACCAGCACCATGCCATGGGTCAGGTTGGACAGGTCCATCACCTGGGGGGGGATCCGCAGGTCCTGCCAGTCCGGTATACCGAAGGCCACCACCCGGACCACAGCCGCCATGGAGCCCCGCTGATGATAGGTGTTCACCCGGAACCGGGCCAGTCCGCCTACGGAGAAGGAAAAATCGTCGTCTCCCTTTTCCCGGTACAGATCCATGGGCCGGCCCGCCAAGGTGTAGAGCCCGGTGACCATCTCCTCCGCCATGGGCGGGAGGACCCGTTCCTCCCCGATAGGCACCATCCGCTTTTCCAGCTTTTCACACACCGGGCCGCCCGCCACAATAAACAGGTCTGAGGCGCCGTCATCCACCGCCCGCTTTAAATAATCCAACAGTTCCATGCTCTGCTCCTTTATGATATTCCGTCCCAGACGTTCAGGCTGTCGTCCGGCGACCACTCGCCCACCGGGACCGCCTGCCAGCGCAGGATGCTGTAGCTCCCGTCCACGCTGTTCACCAGCACCTCTGCTTGCAGTTCCTGCGTGTCAGAGATGGGAACAGCGTAGGTGCAGCGTGAGGTCCAAATAGATGATTCCTCCGGTTGGGCATCGACGCCCTCGGGTGTCTCTCCGCTCCGCAGCCGGGCCAGAATCTCCTGGGCTTGACAGTCAGCGGCATAGTAGCCCCTCACCGCCTCCGACGAGGCGTCCCCCAGCCGGGCGTCCGCCCGTACCGTGGACAGGCTCAGCAGGGCGAACACGGTCAGGGCCAGCACCGCGAAGACCACCAATAGCGAGCTGCCGCCCAGGGCAGGGGGGGTAAAGCTCTCCCGTTTTCGTTCAGCCATGGGCGTTCACCTCCTGCCAAGCGACTTCCAGGCGGAAGATCTCCTGTTCCTCCGCCTCGTCTCTGACCCAAACCTGAGCTTTGCCCAGGCCGTTGACACCGCTGTCCAGACGGGCCGCGCCCAGGGTGTACCGCATGGTTTCTCCAGCGGGCTCCCAATCCTGGTCATAGTCCGCCATGAGGCCGGCCCCGTCATAACGGGCCCCGTCCAGCAGCGCCGCCGCCTGCTCCATGTTGCCCTGACAGCGGCGGACTGCCTCCGCGGCATTCTGGCACAGGGTCATGGCCCGGTCCCGATCCTCGCTCGCTCGGGAGAGCGCGTCCGACTTCACAAAGGCCTGAAGGCACAGGGCCGCCGCCAGGGCGAATACCAGCAGCATTATCATCTGCTCCATCATGGCCAAAGGCGCCTTGCTTCTCACGCGTCCACCCCCTCACCGCTTCGCAGGGACAGCAGGAGGGTGTCCTCCGCACCCTGGCTCGTGACCACCCGGATGGAAAGCAGATTTTCTTCCAGCGTCAGCTCCATGGACTCTGCCTCCATCAGCTGCTGGCCGTCCTCCGGCTTCAGCCGCTCCTCCGCCAGGCAGTACAGCTCCATCAGCCAGCCGTCCCGGCAGTACAGCCAGGTGGCGTAGTCCAAATCCGCGTCCAGAACCAGGGCGGCGCTGCCGTCGAAATCCTCCACCCGAATGGCACCGGCCCGGTCAGACTGCCGGACCCGGGTGGCTATGTACTGGGTGCAGGTCCGCCGCTCATAGGCGGCCTGATCCCGGTCTGTCAGACGGCGGTAGCTGTCCGCCC
This sequence comes from Oscillospiraceae bacterium, assembly GCA_022793095.1. GTDB lineage: Bacteria > Bacillota > Clostridia > Oscillospirales > Oscillospiraceae > JAAWCD01. The sequence continues at coordinate 20,144 of JAAWCD010000071.1, forward strand.
CGGTGAGCAGCACCGCCAGCACACAGACGGCGAACACGCCGAACAGCAGCAGCACCGCCAGCGCGCTCACTTGATGTTGAATCGGTTTTTTCCTCATGGCGTTTTCACCAGCACTGTAATGTCCGGCATCAGATTGGCCGCGAACACGCTGTAAAACACCGTGTACCGGGTCTCATCTACCTGGATGCCGTAGTGCTCCTCCAGATACTCCAGGTTGGGGGGATAGATCCCCTCGGCCGCATAGCAGGCCACACAGCCCCGGCGCAGGGCCTCCATCAGCTGCCGCTGGTCCTCCGCCTCGTGGCCGCTGTCCAGGCTGTTCAGGGCCGTGGAGAAAAACAGCAACACGCCGATGCAGAGCGCCGGCAGCAATACTCCCCGCAGCAGGGGGGCCACGGAATGTTTCTTTCTCATGGCTTCACCCGATGGCCGACATGATGTGCATCAGGGGCAGCATCACCGACAGCAGGATGAGGCCCACCAGCAGGGAACAGACCAGCACCAGGGCCGGCTCCACCCGGCTGACCCTGTCCTCCAGGGCCAGCTCGCTCTCCTCCGCCAGGTCCGCGGCAATTTTCTCCATGGCGGCGTCTCCGGTGCCGCTCTGCTGGCCCAGCTCCAGGAGCCGGCAGGCAGAAGCGGGCAGCAGGCCGCTTTCCTTCATGGCCGCGCTCACCTTAGCACCCTGGTTCAGCTGGTCCTGACAGGCCTGGCACCGGACCTTGGCCTGGGGGGTGTCCTCCATCAGGCCGGAGGCCAGCTCCACCGCCTCCTCCAGCGGCATGCCGCTGGCCATGCCCATGGACAGGGCCTGAGCCAGCCGGGCGTCGTTCATTTTCCGGGAAATCCCCTTGTCTCCCCGGCTGTTCCGCCACAGGGCGGTCAGCCGATCCCGGAAGGAGGGCACGGCGGCAAAGGCGGCCAGCAGGGCGCACACCGCTGCCAGCAGCACCCACAGCACCGGCATGGCTCCGTCCAGCCAGCGCCCCAGAGCCAGCAGCCCGCCGGCCACACCGGTGAGCCGTCCGCCCAGAGAGGCATACACGTCATTGAAAATGGGCAGCACCCGCACCAGCAGCACCGCGATGACCACCAGCATTAGCAGCAGCATGACCGCGGGGTAGAGGAGGGCGCTTTTGATCCGCCGGTCCAGCCGGGCCCGGCTCTCATAGTATTGGGCCAGGGCTGCAAGGGCCTCCTCGGCCCGGCCTGCCCGCTCGCCCACCTCAATGAGGCCGCAGACGTAGGCGGGGAACCGTTCGGTTTTCCGCATGGCGGCGGACAGGGGGGAACCGAAGTCCACCTGTTCCGCCATGGCGGATATCATGGGACGATAGGCCGGGTCACTTTCTTCGGCCAGAAGGGTTAGAGCGTCGCCCGCCCCGACACCGGCGTGGAACAGCATGGACAGTTCCAGGCAGAGGGCGGAAATCGCTTCGTGGGGAATGATATGTTTTTCCATGAAATCTCCATCGCTCCAATCTTTATGTTTTCAGTTGCATGGGAAATGGGCCTGCGGAGACCGCAAGCCCATTTTAATGCAAAATTGTCCATTCGTAAAGAGGTTTTTTCCATTTTCCCAGAGAATCAATAGGCGTACTTCATGTTGTAGTTCTTTCCATCGCCGATATACTGGAGAATCGCTTCGCTGCCATTGCTGGAAGACGCAAAGGTGGGATCCATCCGCTGCCAGGCGTTGCCGTCGAAGTAGATGGCGCCGTCAATCCAGCCCGTTTCTGCGGACCAGACGCTGATCCAAGCGTGGTACTGCTCTCCGGCATAGCCGATCACCAGCTTGCAGGGCACGCCCAGACTCCGGAGCATGCCGGTCATCAGGCTGGCGTAGTCAAAGCAGATACCCTTCCCAGTGGCCAGAGCGTTGTCCAGCACCGGCAGGTAACCGCTCTTTACCGTGGCGGCCAGCTGGGTGTCATAGGTCATATGGCTGGTCACGAAGTTATAAATGATCTCCACCAGCTTCAGGGCGTCGGTCTCGCTCCCGGCCAGTTCCTTGGCCTTGGCCACAGTGTTGGTGGCCACGCTGTAGTCCACATACTGGTTGGGACGCAGGTAAGGGGCAAACTCGTCGGTCATCGCCGCGGTAAAGCTGGCCGACAGAACCAGGGCGTACTTGGTACCGGTGGTGTTTTCCATCACAGAGACCTTGTAGGCTCCGTTGCCGTCAGACAGGGGGAAGGTGGCCCACTGGCCCACGGGAAGGTCGTAGTAATACACCAGCTGGGTGGTGGCGTAAGAGGGACCCAGCACCTGCACCTTTAGCCGGGTGTTGGTGGTGCCGGTGAACTTCACCATCACATAGCCGTCCTTGATGTTGGAGTAGTCGATGACGGCCCGGCTGTTCTGCTCCACCGCTGTGCCCGAAGCTACGGGCAATAGGGCACTACCCAGAGCGGCAGGCGAGCTGGACAGGGCCACCGCCTCGTTCTCAATCTGAAGGTCCTCCATCACAACCTGGTCCACGTAAGCATGTTCGACGTCAATGGCCTCCGCCGGCGCAGGTTCCGTGCTTCCGGTGTGGGCGCAGCCAGCCAGAAGAGCCAGCGCCAGTCCCAGCGGAAGCAGCCGTTTCAAAATCTTCATGCTTCACACCTCAATTCCAAAATTCAAAGCCTCATGTTGGGCTGCCGGCCGCCAAAAGGGAACCGGCATTTTTTCTATGGTCAGTATAGCACACTTCCTCCAGCTTGTGAAGTACTTTTTGAAAATTTTTTTTCATTTTTTGATTTTATATATAACCGGTCTTCCGTTCCACATCTTTTCCAGAATTATGCGTTGTCAAGGCCGTGAAAACGTGCTATATTCTTGAAAGAAAAACGCTCGGAGCCTATGTTCCGCTGCTGTGGAAACAGGCTCTCAAGAAAGGCGGTATCTTCTGTGGATGCCATTCCCCTGCAAGTTCAAATGCTGGGCGGATTCTCCATCCGCCGGGACGGAGCCGTGCTTAACATCGGCGGACGGTCCCGCAAGCTTTGCCTGCTGCTGGCCTATCTGATCTGGGAGCGGGCCCGGCCTGTGTCCTATGAGGAGCTGACCGGCCTGCTCTGGGAAGGGGAGGCCCAGGGTCCCAACCCCCTGAATGCACTGAAGGCGGTGCTCCACCGGGTCCGGACCTGTCTGGATCAGCTGTGGGACAATGCCGGGCGGGTGCTGATCCTCAACCGGGAGGGCTGCTATCAGTGGAATATGGACATCCCGCTCACTCTGGACGTGGAACGATTTGCCGCCCTGTGCCAGGAGGGGGATCCGGTCCGGCAGGAGGAGCGGCTGCTCTCTCAGCGGCTGAGCGCCCTGTCCCTGTACCAGGGGGACTTTCTCCCAGCGCTGAGCGGCTGCGCCTGGGCCGACGGGCAGCGGGAAGGCCTGCGCCGGCGCTATCTGAAGCACACCCTGGAACTGCTGCCCCTGCTGGGCGCACAGGGCCGGTGGCAGGAGACGGAGCGGCTGGCCCGGACCGCCTTTGCGCTGGAGCCCTGTCTGGAAGACCTGTGCCTCTGGCAGATGGAGGCATTGATTCACCTGGGACGCCGGGAGGAGTCCACTCAGCTCTATGAGGACTTCCAGGAACGGCTGCTGTCCAAGCTGGGGGTTCTGCCCTCGGACCAGCTGCGGGAGCTCTATCACGGGGCCAGGCGGGAGCGGGACCCCCGGACCGTCTCTCCCGTTACCCTGCTGGAGCGGCTGCGGGAGGCCCCCAAGCCGGGGGCCCTCATGTGCGATTACGACTTTTTCCGGGTGGTCTGTCACTCCTCGGCCCGGCGGGCGGGCCGGAATGGGGAGCCCCTGCATGTGGCCCTCATCTCCATTGCGGAGGACGGTGACCTGCCCCGGCACAGCCTGGACCGGGCCATGGACAATTTGCAGGGGGTCATTTTAGGCAATCTCCGCCGGGGGGACGCAGCCGCCCGGTGCAGTGCCTCTCAATTTGTCCTGTTGCTGCCCCAGGCCAGCTATGAAAACGGGCAGATGGTCTGTTCCCGCATTACACGAGCTTTTGCCCGGCAGTTCCCCCACTCGCCCGCGTCTCTTCAGGTTTCCATTCAGCCCCTGCTGACGAATTCCTGAATGTTATGAAAACCAGCGTCCGGACGGCTCCGGACGCTGGTTTTTGATTCATTCGCCCCTTTTTCGGCGAATCCTTTCCACCTGGATACCTGAGAAATTTCAGAATGATAAAGAGCGGTTCCCTAAAGGTGAAACAGGTCCCGAACGCCGCAATAGCCCAGATAAACCAGCCCTTTCGCCAAGGCCTTCACGCCGCCCTTCCGGCGGGCCTTGCCCAGCTGGGACAGCCCCTTCCGATAGCAGGGGGTCTGCCGGACCAGGACCGCTTGGCAGTTTCCGGCGGCAATGGCCTGCTTCAGCGCCGCCAAGGTCCGCTGGGGGCAATGGACCTCGGTATAGGCGTTACCCACCTCGAAGCGGGAATGTCCGTCGCTGCCCCCCACAGCCGGCAGACGCCGGATTCGGGCCAGCTCCGCCGCCCGCTGGTTGGCGTCCCGTACCTTGAAGGAAGCCCGGCTGTTGGCCGCCTCCACTCCGTCCAGGGGAAAGGTGAACCGGCTGGGGTCGGCGCGAGGAGACTGGAAGGGATGGGCCAGCACCGCGAGCCCGCCCCGGCGGTGGATTTCCGCTGCCGCCGCCTCTCCGGTGGGCAGGCCCTCCGCCCGGAGGATCTGCCAATCAAGAGGGACCTCCAGAAAAAGGCCGGTGATGTGGCCGTCCCTGGTGGACACCTCGCAGCCAGGAATCAGCAGCACACCGTTCAGCTCCGCCGGAACCGGCGTGCATTGATTGTGGTCGGTGACTGCGATGGCGTCCAGTCCGGCGGCTTTGGCGGCGGCGGCCTGTTCCGCCAGGGGAGAAAGGCCGTCGTCCGAGGCGTCTGTGTGAATGTGAAGATCAACGCGATAGGTCATGACTTCTCCTTTCGGATAAGAGAGCGGTAATACATCAGGCCGGGGCCGGGGTCAGACCACTCCCACAGCCCATCCCGGACCGAGGGCCGGAACAGATCGGCCAGCGCGGTCCAGGCCCGTCCCGGCGCGCCATGCCTGGCATAGCCCAGGCCGCTCATCAGGTCGGAGGCTGCAAAGCGCATCCGGCAGGACTGGGGCTTGGGGACCTCCGGCAGGGGCAGGGCTTGGTCTGGATTGCCCTGATTCCAGGCCAGTTGGCACCAGAGCAGGGGAATCCCGCTCCGGGACGCACGGGTCAGGGGGAATGTGCCCCAAATGCGGGGATTGACTTCCAGCAGGCGGGGGCTTCCGCTGGCATCCTCCTTGAATTCAAACATGGCAAGGCCGGTGTATCCGGTCTCCTCCACCAGGGCGGCGGCCCAGGCGGTCAGGTCGGGCCGGTCCACACAGTCACAGCAGGAGGACGGCCCGCCGGTGATCGGGTACTCCCTGACCCGCCGGTGGCAGATGGAGGCGATCACTCTGCCCTGGTCCGCCAGCACAGAACAACCCAGCCCGCCCCCGGACAGGTATTCCTGTACCAGCGGGGGTTCTCCGGCCAGGTCCCAAAAATGTTGATAGTGCTGTTCCGCCGCTGCCGGCGTGGCGGCGATGGCGTAGCGCAGGGCGGCGGTCAGCCCCAGCTTTTCCCCACATAGGGGCTTGACCACGCAGGGCAGGGCCAGCCGGGCAGAAAAATCAGAGAGGGATTCCCCCTCGGTCCGGACAAAGCTTTGGGGCAGGGGAATGCCCAGCCTTTCGCCCAACTCCGCCACCGCCGCCTTGCTGTTGAACAGGTCCAGTTGGGCGGGGGAGGGGATGTGCAGGCCGCAGACAGGCGCAAAGCGCTTCCGGACCTCCGCCGGAGCCAGAGCGGCCAGCGTGGATGCGCCCACAGGCAGGAGGGCGGGGCGAATCCCCTCCTGCTCTGCCACACCGGCGCACAGGTCATACAGAGCGTCCAGGAATTCCTTTGCCGGGAGGAGGACGGATTCGCGGACGTGCCTGGAGCGAAAGCCCAGGGGAGAAGCCATCCCTTCCCGCTCACAGCAAATCAGACGGACCCCGGCCTCTGCCAGGTCTCGAATCAGCGCCAGTGACATGCGGTAATGGACATCAGTGATGATGGCGGTCAGGGAACGCGAACCTTTTCCCTTTTCGACGTCCGGATTCCATTTTTTCATAGAAAGCTACCTCCTGCTCCAAGCTCTGCCGTGGCCTCCATTCTAGCATAGATTATGACCCGGCACAAGAAAATGTAAATCAAAGTGCCCGGAATCCTGACGTCTTCCGGGCACTTTTTTGAACATAAGGGGATCCGCGGTTAGTGGGCTGTGTCCACAAGGACAATGCTGGAATCGCCTTTTCGGGCCTGCTCCAGCACCGCCGCCGCCAGCTTCTGGAAGGAGCCGTGGGAGGAAGAGGCTCCACTCAAAGCGTCAATACCTTGGATATCCGGATCCTCTAAAAGCTGTCCGGCATAATAACGGGTGTACTCGTTGGGATAGGTGCCGTTGGAGTGAAGCATATTCTGCATGTATGCGTTGTCCCAGCTCTTGATAAAGCCGCTGGCGTTCTCCGCGTTGTACTCCACAGAGATGATACTCCCGCCCTTGACCAGAATCGTGATGAACTCCTTCCAACCGTGGCTGTACTCCGCTGCCTGGGCAGTATAATAGCCGTCCTGAAGGGTGCGGCCTCCACCGCAGGCCGTCAGAGACGCCGCCAGCAGCAGGGCCAGCAGCAGACTCAGAATCCGTTTCATCGGTGTTCCTCCTTCACAACAAATCTCTGTACCTGGAAGCGGAGGGATTCCGCCTCCTTGGCCAGCAGCCCGCTGGCCTGCTCCGTGCTGCTGGCGTTGCTCAGGTTCCGCCCGGCGATGGCGGAAATGGTCTCAATCCGCTCCTCCATGATAGTCAAGGCGCTCTCCTGGCCCTGGACCGCCGCCGCCAGCTGGTCGGTGATGCCGCTGATCTGCCCGGAGACAGCGGAAATGTTCCGAAGGGAAGCGGCCGTGTCGGCGGTCCGCTCCACGCCGGTCTGAATGATGGCTCTGGTGCCGTTGACCATCTCCGCGGCGCTTTGAGCGGCCTCGGTGCTTCTGGAGGCCAGCTGCCGGACCTCCTCAGCCACCACGGCAAAGCCCTTTCCTGCGGTTCCCGCCCGGGCCGCCTCCACAGAGGCGTTGATGGCCAGAATACTGGTCTGGAAGGCAATGTCCTCAATGGACTTGGCAATCTGCGTAATCTTCTGCGCGTTGGCGCTGATGCCGTCCATGGCGCTGGTGAGGTCGCCCATGTGGATGTTGGCTTCCTGGATGCACTGAGCGATCTCCTCGGTCTTCGCCCGGGTCTGGCCGCTGCTCTCCGTAACGCTGGACAGCCGCTCCTTGACATGGGAGACCTCCTTCACCAGCTCCTCTGTGGACTGGGTCTGTTCCACCGAGGCATGATGCAGCTGACCGGACTGGCCGTTGAGCTCCTCCGACATCTCCGCCAGCCGGCCGGAGGCGGCCCGGAAGCCGGAAATCGTTTCGTTCATGGACTGAAGGATCACACCCAGGCTGGACCGGATCAGGGCGAAATCTCCCTTATAGTCCACCTGAGGCCCTGCGGTCAAGTTTCCCACCGCCACCTGGTTCAGCACCTGCTGAAGGTCCAATATGTAGCGGTTGACGCTCTCCACCGTGTCTCCCAGCGTCCGGGTCATCACCTCCAGCTCATCTCCGGACCGGACTTGAACCACCTCCGTATGGAGATCCCCGTCAGACAGGGCGATCATCCGCTCTGTCACGCTCTTCACCGGGCGGGAAATGGACTTGGCCAGGCGCAGCACCATCAAAATGGAAAGCGCCAGCCCCACCAGCGTGGCCAGAATCGCTACCAGCATTGCGCCGTTGATGTAAGAGCCGTAATCTGCCTTAGGCACCTGGATGACCAGAGACCACTGAGTTCCCCGAATGGGGGAGAAGGCCACCAGCATGGTTTCCCCGTTCATGGAGAACTCAGCCGCGCCGGTCTCGTCGCTGACCACCCGGTTGACGAACTCCTGATTTCCGCCGCTGAGCTGAGCCATGGTGGAGCCGGACAGAACCAGAGACTGGTCCGGGTGTCCGGCGATAGCGCCCTGGTGGCTGACCATGCAGGCCGTACCGTGCCGGCCCAGGTTGATGCTGCTGATGACGTCATTGAGGGTGTCATATTTATAAACACCCACCAGATACACAGCGGTTTCTCCGCCTTCCTTGACCGGCATGCCCATGGTGATGCCAAGCTGGTCCTGAAATTTGGTGGAAGAATCCGTGGTCAGATTATCGGTCTCTTTTAAAAGAGCAAAAAAGCTGCTGTCCAGGCTCTGAGGCGCGCCGTCAATTCCCTGCACCAGCCGTCCGTCCAAGCTGTAGAATCCGATGGTGTGCAGCTCATAAATTTCAGCGGCCTCAGTCAGCAGCTCACTCCGGCTGGCCCGGAGGGCCGCGGCGTCCGCCGCTCCGGCCCCCTGGCCGGTGGCATTCGCGCGGGGATCTCCCGCCAGGGTCATCATCCGGTCCGCCAGCATGTGAATGTTGGCCTCCACTGTCTTGGCCGACTGCCTGGCCATGGGCTGCAGGCTGTCCAAAAGGATATTGTTGGCCAGCGACTGCATAGCGGCAGCCATAATGACACAGCATACAATCACCAATATCAGGATATTGAGGATTGTGTGTCTCAAAATTCTGCCGTTCAGGCTCCTTTTCCACTCCCGGCCGTGGGAGTACGGTTTTTTCCCAGCCACGTTCTGCTCTCTCCTTTGCTTAATCTTAAAACGTTCATTCCCAACCGCCGGAAGTCTCTTGGCGGCGGTCTCTTGACCTGGCAGCGGAAGACTTCGGATGTCTTCCAGATCAAGAACAGCGCTTTCTGCTCAGGCGGATGGGAAAAGCCTTCCGGTTTTTCTGGCGGAATACTGGGAATATCCTCCAACAAAAAACAGGAGACTTTAACCTATAGTGTACCACATAGACTTTGGAAAAGGAAGCCCCTTTTTCAGAACAGTTAAATTATCCTGTTTTTTCCGCTTCGATGGCTTGGCTGCGGTGGTCAGGTATGGTTTGGAGCGGGAAACTTGGCAATTTGAAACAGAGAAAACTTCCGCCAGGCTCAATTTTGGTGAAAATTGATGTGGTATTTTTGGAACCGGAGTGTTATGATAGGAAAGCAAATTCATTGAAATATCAGGGACTGCGGCAGGATGGGGCGTCCCCACGTCCTGCCTCTGTCTCTATAAATAGGAAGGGGGCCGCTCTCAAGTGGAGTACATGCAGCTGGTGAGCAGTATTGTGGCTGCGGAGCGTCAGGCGCAGTCAGTTGCCAGTGAGGCGAACGCACACAAGGCGACGCTGGATGCCGATCTGGCCGCGGAGAAGAAAATGCTTCGCGCCTCCTATCAGGCCAGGGCCAAGGCCAGGGTGGAAAAGGTGGCCGAGCAGGAGGCCCAGTTCGCGCAGGAGAGCATTGAACGGCTCAATGCCGGTCTTGAGCAGGACATGGCTTCCATTGAGGCGCTGTACCAGGCCAACCGGGACCAGTGGGCGGAGGAGCTGTTCCGGAAGATTGTGGGGAGCCAGGGATGAGCGGCTACGAGGCTCTGGCGGCCAAGGTTCGGGCCATGTATGGAAAGCGGCTGAAAATGGAGGATTTTGAGCACATATCCACCCTCCATTCCGAGCGGGAGGTGCTGGAGTACCTGCGGAATCACCCCGGCTGGAAGCGGGCGCTGGGTCGTGTGCCTGATATGGAAATCCACCGTGCTCAGCTGGAAACCCTGCTCCAGAACGAGGTGCGGCAGGAGTATGTGGCTCTCAACCACTATGTGCCCCGGAAGGACAAATTCGCCCTTTCCTTTCCGGTGATGCTCTGTGAGCTGGACCAGATTCTGGCCGTCTTCCGGCGGCTGGTCGCCAAGGGCCGGGTCAAGCCCAAGGTCAGGTTTGAAGTTGAACTGCCCCCGGATTTCCTGCTCCACAGTAAGCTGGATTACAGCGCCCTGCGGAAGTGTACGGACTATGCCGGGCTGACCGCTGCGGCCAAGGGGACGATTTACGGCGCACCCCTGAGCCTGTTCCAGCCCACGGAGCAAACGCCCCTTCCGGACTACACAGCAACAGAGGTGCTGCTCCGCTCCACTTACTATTCCACCCTGTACCGCAGGGCAGCCCGGAATTACGCCGGAGAGACCCGCAGGGTACTGCTCCGATCCCTGGGCCAGCAGGTGGACTTGCTCAATATCACCCATATTCTGCGCTTGAAAAAGTATTTTCCAGGAGACACCAGGTATCTTTCCTCGCTCTTTCCTATCAATGACCGGCTGAAGCCGGACCTTATCCGGGCGCTTCTGGAAGCGCCCGATGTGGAGGGCGTGTTTGAGCTGCTGGCGCCGTCTCCCTACGCCTCGGTGTTCGCGGAGCGGGACGTTCCCTCCCTGGAGGCCTACTCTGTGCGGACCTTCGCCCGGTTCAACCACCGGCAGCTCACCTCAGGCGTGCCGTCGGTTTATACCGCAATCGCCTATCTGAATCTGAAGGATCTGGCGATGAAGGCCCTGGTCAATGACATTGAGTGCGTCAAATATGGCGTCCCCTTCGACCCGTTTTTGGCGCGGCTGGCGACAGGGGAGCCGTGACCTTATTCTGGGCGGCGTTTCAAGCCGTTTGGAGCTCTTTTCCGGCTTCGCTCGGATAGGATCTAAGCGCCGTTCATTCTTACTTGAGAATCATAGAAGAAAAGGAGGTGGAGCCATGTCTGTCATCCCGATGCGCCTGGTGACGCTGGCCGGACCGTTGGAGCAGTTTGACGGGGTTATGCGGGCCTGCGTCGTCGACCGGGAATTTCAGCCAGAAAACGCGCTCCAGCTGATGCAGGAGATCAAGGACCTGCGCCCGATGGAGATGAACAATCCCTACTCGGTGCCCCTCCGCAAGGCGGAAGGGCTGGCGGAGACCGGCGGCGTCAAATTGGAGTACGTCCCCTTCGACGGGGAAGGGGATCATCTGGAGGAGGCCATGGCCTATCTGGACGGACTGACCAGCCGCCTGTCCGAGTTGAGCGCACGGCAGGCGGAGCTTCAGCAGAAGGTGGAGCACAACCGGGCCAGCGCCTACCAGCTTGAACACATTCAGGGAATGACGGAGAACCTGGAGGAGCTGCGAAGCATGCGCTACGCCAGGTTCCGGTACGGCTATTTGCCCCGGGAGGTCTACAACAGCTTTGCCAGCTCCATCAACGCCCGGGAGGATACTTTTTTCTTTCCCACCTGTGTGGAGGATAAAAACGTTTACGCCGTCTACTTCACCACTCGGGAGCGGCAGGGAGAGGTAGACGCCATGTTTACCTCCCTCCACTTCGTCCGGATTCGGCTGGATACCGAGCTGGGCGGAACGGCAGAGGAGGGGCTGGACCGGCTGAGCGGAGATACCCGGAAAGTGGAAGCGGAGCTGATGGGAATTCAGCGGGAGCTGGATGAGATTCGGGTCCGGGAGCGGGAGACCTTTCTTCGATACACCTCCTGGCTCCGCTACCGGTGGGAGTGCTATGAGCTGCGCCGGTACGCGGCCCAGTCGCGGGAAACCTTCTATCTCACAGGTTGGGTGCCGGAGGACGTGTTGGAGGCATTTTTGAAGAATGTGGAGGCCCATGAGGAGCTGTCCTGCGTGACGGACAGCGCGGCGGACGTGCCTCTCACGCCGCCCACAAAGCTGAAGTCCAACTTCCTTTCCCGGATTTTCCGGCCCTTTTTGGAGATGTACGGACTGCCAAGCTATGATGAGCTGGACCCGTCCCTGTTTATGGCAATCACCTACACCCTGTTTTTCGGCATTATGTTCGGAGACCTGGGTCAGGGGCTGGCCCTGGCGGCCACCGGTCTGTTCCTTTGGAAGAAGAAACGGATGTGGCTGGGGGGGATCATCACCTGCTGCGGCTGCGCCGGCGCGGTGTTCGGGTGCGTTTACAACAGCGTGTTCGGATTTGAAGGAGTGCTGCCTTGGGAAGGATTCGCCATACTGGAGGGCAACCATGTCATGCTGCTGCTCATCGCCTCCATGGTGCTGGGAGTGAGCATGCTCCTGTTTGTTATGGTGCTTAACATCGCCAACGGCCTCAGGCAGAAGAACTATGAGAAGATCCTATTCGGGCCCAACGGAGCGGCAGGAATTGTGTTTTACGCCGGAATTCTGATTGCGGGTCTGGCCACGGCGGTGGGCGGCGTCAACCTGTTTGTGCCGGTCTACGTGCTGCCGGTGTTGGTGCTGCCGCTGGTGCTCATGCTGCTGAAAGAGCCCTTGGTTGATCTGCTGAACGGGCACAAGGACTGGTATAAAATTTCCTGGGGCGGGCTGCTGTCCACCGGATTTTTTGAGTTGTTTGAGACCATGCTGTCCTACTTGACCAACACCTTGTCCTTCATGCGGGTGGGCGCTTACGCCATTACCCATGTGGGCCTGATGATGGTGATTCAGATGCTGGCCGGGTCCAATATGAATCCCATTGTGATTGTTCTGGGCAACGTGTTTGTCATGGGCTTTGAAGGGCTGCTGGTGGGGATTCAGGTGCTGCGTCTGGAGTTCTACGAGCTGTTCGGCCGGTTCTATGACGACGGCGGCGTGGCTTACGGGCCCAAGGTTATCGACTACACGGCACGGAGTACCTGAGGATTTCCTTCTGTTCTTTTCTTGAACGAAAAGAACCAAAAGAACTTTAAACTGTTTCGACTGAGAGTTTACCGTACGGGAGGTATTGTTTATGAAATATCTGGTTTTGCTTTTGGCCACGATGGCTGTCTTTTCTCCGCTGTTCCTCATTGGCATCCGGAAGTACCAGGGCGTAAAAGCCAAGCGGGCCTTGGGGGCCAATGTGGCGTCCTTCTTCGCCTGCATGGTGCTGGCCTCCGTGCTGGGCATGGGCGGCGCTGCCTCTGCTGCTGGAGAAGCCGGCGCTGCGGCCATGTCCGGTATGGCGGACGGCCTGCGCTTCATCGGCGCTGGCCTGGCTGTGGGTCTGAGCGGCATTGGCGGCGGCATTGCGGTGTCCTCCTCGGCGGCCGCAGCCCTGGGTGCGATTTCCGAGAATGAAAAGGCCTTCGGCAAGTCCCTGATTTTCGTTGGCCTGGCCGAGGGCGTGGCGCTGTATGGTCTGATTATTGCCCTGCTGCTGCTGTTCATGTTCTGAGGAAGCCGTCATGCGGTATTATGTGATTGCCGACAACAACGACACCCATGTGGGCATGCGTCTGGCTGGCATTGAAGGCGAGGTCTGCCGCACAGCGGCGGAGGCGAAGGACGCCATCCGGCGGGCGGCGGAGGACCCGGAGATTGGGATTCTGCTGATTACGGAGTGTCTGGCCGAACAGTGTCAAGACCTGCTTGCGCCAATGAAGATGAATTTAAGGGTGCCGCTGGTGGTGGAGATTCCGGACCGGAACAGCAAGGGCCGGACGTCGGATTCCATCACGCGCTACATTCAGGAGGCCATTGGCGTTAAATTGTGATGCCGTCTATATTTCTTGAAAAAAGAAGCAAAGAAGAACTCTAGGCTGTTTTCCTTAAGATTGATTGTGAGGTGGCGGTATGCCTCTATTCGACAAAAAACTGATACGCTTCACCCAGATGATGATGTCGGAAGCCGACGCGGAAACCAGGGCGGCGGAGTCGGAGATCAGAGAGGCCCGGGAAACCGCCCGGGCGGAGGCGGAGGATCAGGTCCTTCAGGAGTCCTATCAATATATCAAGACCGAGGTGGCGCGGCTTCGTACCGAGTCGGGACGCCGCATCTCCCGTCAGATGCAGGAGAACCGGAAGAAGCTCTACCTGCGGCGGGAAGAGATGGCGGGCGAGGTGTTCGAGGTGGTCCGGGGCAAGCTGCGGGCTTATGTGGAAACACCCGCCTATGAGGCGCGGCTGCGTGCGCTGCTGGCCGGGGCCATGGAGCGGGTCGGGCAGGTCACCCGGCTGACGGTGTTTCTGCGGAAGCAGGACATGAAGTATGGGCCCAAGCTGGCCGCTGCCGCCGGCAAGGTCCAGCTGGCCCTGGAGGAGGGAGATTTCCTGCTGGGCGGGCTGACCATTGAGTCGGAAGAGAAGAAGCTCCGGGTGGACGCCACCTTTGACACCGCGCTGGAGGAGCTGAGCGGCCACTTTGCCGAGCAGTTCGGCCTGAGTCTGGCAGATTGAGGATGATGACGATGAGCGAATATTATATCCACGGCGTCAACGGCCCGGTGGTCACGGTCAAGGGAGGCCGGGGGCTGGCCATGATGGACCTGGTCCACGTGGGAGATGAACAGCTGGTGGGCGAAGTGGTGGGCGTGGAAGGCGACACGGCCACGGTCCAGGTCTACGAGGACACCACCGGCCTGGCTCCGGGCCAGCCGGTGGTCAGTCAGGAAGCGCCGCTGTCCATTCTGCTGGGGCCCGGCCTGCTGACCAACATTTTTGACGGGATTGCCCGGCCGCTGAAGACCATCGAGGAGCAAAGCGGCGCGTTTATTGGCCGGGGACTGAACCTGCCCGCTCTGGACACGGAAAAGACTTGGGATGCCACGGTGGCGGTCAAGGTGGGAGACGAGGTGAAGCCGGGGACGCTGTACGCCTCCTGTCCGGAGACGTCTTTGATTACTCACCGCTGCATTGTGCCTGCCGGCGTGTCCGGAACGGTCACTTGGACGGCGGAAAACGGCGCGTACAACGTGACAGAGCCTTTGATTGAGGTGACTGGCCAGCGGGGACGGGCGGTGAAGCTGTGCCTGGCCCAGCAATGGCCCATCCGGACGCCGCGGCCCATGGGGCAGCGGCTGGCCATTGAGCGGCCGCTGATTACGGGACAGCGGATTATTGACACACTGTTTCCCATTGGGAAGGGCGGGTGCGCCGCTATTCCCGGCCCCTTCGGCGCGGGGAAGACCATGACCCAGCATCAGCTGGCCAAATGGTCTGACGCAGATATCATTGTGTATTTGGGCTGTGGCGAGCGGGGCAACGAGATGACCCAGGCTCTGGAGGAGTTTTCTGAGCTGCTGGACCCCAAGAGCCACCAGCCGCTGATGAACCGGACAATTCTGATTGCCAACACCTCCAACATGCCGGTGGCGGCCCGAGAGGCCTCGGTGTACACGGGCATGACCATGGCGGAGTACTACCGGGACATGGGCTATCACGTGGCGCTGATGGCGGACTCCACGTCCCGATGGGCGGAGGCTCTGCGTGAGATTTCCGGACGGCTGGAGGAGATGCCGGCGGAGGAGGGGTTCCCCGCCTATCTGGCCTCCCGCCTGGCGGAGTTCTACGAGCGGGCGGGCTACATTCAGACCTTGGAGGGCCGGGAGGGCTCCGTGACCGTCATCGGCGCGGTGTCCCCTCAGGGCGGCGACTTTTCCGAGCCTGTCACCCAGAACACCAAGCGGTTTGTCCGCTGCTTCTGGGGGCTGGACCGGTCTCTGGCCTACGCCCGGCATTTTCCTTCCATCAACTGGCTGACCTCCTACTCGGAGTATGCCGCTGATCTGACTCCCTGGTATGACGAACAGGTGGGCCAGAGCTTCGCGGCCTGCCGGCAGCGGATCTCCAATATTTTGCAGGAAGAGGCTCAGTTGATGGAGATTGTCAAGCTCATTGGCGCGGATATCCTGCCGGAGGATCAGAAGCTGGTGATCGAGACGGCCCGGCTTATCCGGGTGGGCTTTCTCCAACAGAACGCCTACAATGACATTGACACCTATGTGCCCCTGGAAAAGCAGCTGCGGATGATGGAACTCATTCTGGCGCTGTACGACGGCGGGCGGAAGCTGATTGAGCGCTCCATCCCCTTGAATCAGCTCAAGGATACGGGCATCTTCGACCGGCTGGCCAAGATCAAATATGAGGTTCCCAACGATCGGCTTTCCATGTTCTCCGAGTATGAGAGGGCCATTCAGGAAGCGCTGGCTACGGTGGAACAGGCAAATATCTAAGAAGCTGTATTCATAACCATTGAACGGCATCTGAACTCGTCTTTTGCCGTCATGCCGCGCCGATTTTTCTTGGAATCCACCAAGGATTCCGGCGAAAAATTGGCTTGCCTGACAACAAAATCCTTCGTCCATCTGCCATTCCCCGGTTATGAATACAGCTTCTAAGACCGGAAGGGGCAAAACGCAGTTTTGCCGAAACGTTCTTTTGCTTCTTTTCTTTCAAGAAAAGAAGACAATAAGGGGTGATACCATGCGTACAGAATATATTGGGCTGTCCGACCTGTCCGGCTCGCTGATTGCGCTGGAAGGCGTGACGGGCGCTTCCTACGACGAAATGGCGGAGGTCACGCTGGACAATGGCGAGCGGCGCTACGGGCGGGTCATTCTGATTGATGGAGACCGGGTGGTGCTCCAGGTGTTTGAGGGCACCCGCGGCATCTCGCTGGAGAATGCCCGGACCCATTTCACGGGCCGCCCGATGGAAATCGCGCTGTCCAAGGAGATGCTGGGCCGCATTTTTGACGGGGCGGGCCGTCCCAACGACGGGCTGGGTGAGCTGTACCCGGAGGAGCGGCGGAACATCAACGGGTCCGCCATCAATCCGGTGAGCCGCCAGTACCCCAGAAGCTGCATTTACACGGGCATCTCTGCCATTGACGGCACAGCTACTCTGATTCGGGGGCAGAAGCTGCCCATTTTCTCCGGCTCGGGCATGAAGCACAACCAGCTGGCGGCTCAGATGGTCCGTCAGGCCCAGGTGGCGGGGGACGATGGAGAATTCGCCATTGTGTTCGCGGCCATGGGTGTCAAAAACGACGACGCGGACTTTTTCCGGAAGAATTTCGAGGCGGCGGGGGCCCTTCAGCGGGTGGTCATGTTTTTGAATCTGGCCTCCGACCCCATCATCGAGCGGATTCTGACCCCCCGATGTGCACTGACCGCAGCGGAGTTCCTTGCCTTTCAGCACGGGTATCATGTGCTGGTCATCCTCACGGATATGACCTCTTACTGTGAGGCGGTCCGGGAATTCTCCTCCTCCAAGGGTGAGATTCCTTCCCGAAAGGGATTTCCGTCCTACCTTTACTCAGACCTGGCCTCGCTGTACGAGCGGGCTGGCATGATTCAGGGCCGGTCCGGATCAGTCACCCAAGTGCCAGTGCTCACCATGCCCAATGATGATATCACCCATCCTATTCCGGACCTGACCGGCTATATCACCGAGGGTCAGATTGTGCTGGACCGGGATATGGAGCTGAAGGGCATCTATCCGCCCATTAACATTCTGTCCTCTCTGTCCCGCCTGATGAAGGACGGCATCGGCAAGGGCTTCACTCGGGACGACCATCCGGACCTGTCCAACCAGCTGTTCGCCTCCTACTCGAAGGTGCAGGACGCCAAGAGCCTGGCCTCGGTCATTGGTGAGGATGAGCTGTCGGATACCGACAAGCGGTATTTGGAGTTCGGGCGGGCGTTCGAGCGGTACTTCATTCACCAGGACCTTACCGAGGACCGGAGCATTGACCAGACCCTGGATTTGGGCTGGCAGCTGTTGTCCATCCTGCCCCGTTCGGAGCTGGACCGGATGAGTCCGGCGATGATTGACGCCCACTATGAAGAAGGTGCGTGGAAGAGCCTGGCTGGCGGGGGAGTGGCAATTTAGTTCTTTTTGCTCAAAAAAGGGTTTTAAATAATGCGGTTACGCCAGATTTCCAGCAGACCCAGTTTGAAGTTCTTTTGGTCCTTTTCGTTCAAGAAAAGGACAGAAAAGAGGTGTGAGTGATGGCGGCAGTTCTGCCCACAAAAGGCAACCTGATGGCGGCGAAACGGTCCCGCGCCCTGGCGCAGACCGGCTTTGAGCTGATGGACAGAAAACGGAATATCCTCGTTCGGGAGATGATGTCTCTTTTGGAGGACGCCGGCCAAATCCAGGCCCAGATTGACACCGTTTTCGCGGAGGCCTACACCTCCCAGATGAAGGCCAACATCAAGCTCGGCATCTGCGATCGCATCGCTGAGGCCGTGGAGGTGGACGACTCTCTGGAGATTCAGTACCGTTCTGTCATGGGTGTGGAGATCCCCCACATTCCCGACCGGACGCCACCCATGCGTCTGGAGTATGGGTTTTACTCCTCTGATTCCAGCCTGGACGAGTGTTACCTGAATTTCCGGAAGGTGAAGGACCTGACCCGCAGGCTGGCGGAGATTGAGAATTCCATTTACCGCTTGGCAAACGCGGTCAAAAAGACGCAGAAGCGGGCTAATGCACTGAAAAATATTGTGATTCCCGGCTTCGACCACACCATCCGAGTCATTACGGAGGCGCTGGAGGAAAAGGAGCGGGAGGAGTTTGTCCGGCTGAAGGTTATCAAGCAGACCACCGGCAATTCCAGCGAAAGTTGAGCATGAAGAGCGCCTGGACATTTGTCCAGGCGCTCTTTCGTGCTGGGGGCTTTACCCCCAGACCCTGGCAGGGGGCGGCGCTATGCCATAGCTTGCTGATAAAAGGCGAGATTTTCCGTCAGGCGCTGCTTGTAGGGGGCCAGCTCCGCCGCTCTGCGGCCGGCCTCCAGGGCTTCCCCATAGCGGCCTGTGTAGTAGCAGCCCAGCGCCAGCAGGTCGTACGGCAGGTCGTTCCAGGCGTCTCCCTCGCAGATGTAGCTTCTGGGCCGCTCGGTCCGCTTCAACGCTTCCCGGGCCAGCCACGCCACGCCGTCCCAGTCTTTCTGTCCGGCCAGATAAGAGGCGAAGTCAAGGAAGGGCTCCCGAAGGTGGGGCGCTTCCGCAATTCCCCGGTGGAACCAATGCCGGGCCTGCCCATCGTCTCCCTTATGTGCGTAGGACCGGGCCAGATAGCGCATGGAAGCGCTCCGTTCGTCCGCCCAGCTGGCTTCGGGCATGGCGATATGCAGCTTGAGGACGCGGATGCAGTTGTCCCAGTCCTCATGGAAGAAGTATTCCCGGCCCAGGTAGTGGGTGTTTCGGTCGTTGTGAGGGTTTTCCGAGACCGCCAGCTCCAGAAGCGGCAGATACTGCCCCCGTGATTTGGATGGGTCCGCATGATGCTCCAGCCGGACGCCTTCCGCGAAGCGGGACATGCAGGGGCCATCGCCAGACCATTCCAGCACCTCATGGACCGGATTGACCCAACGGAAGCCCTGCCGTGTGTGGATTTTTTCAATCCAGAACACATAGCCTTCCGAGCCATCCGGGTTGAAGTTCCATGTGTAGCGGTAGCGGAGCTGCCGGATCTCCGGCGTCCAGACCTGTTCCAGAGCCTGCCGCCAGCCGGGCTGAAAGAATTCGTCCAGGTCCGTGCAGACGCAGAGGTCCGCATCTTCCGGCACTAGGTCCAGGGAGCGGTTTCGCGCGGTGTCAAACCGCCAGGGAGAGATCACCTCTTCCGTCACCTGTGCGCCTCTGGCCCGCAGCCGGACTGGGGTGCCGTCACTGGAGCCGGTGTCCAGAACGACGACCTGATCCGCTTCCAGCATGGAATCCATCCAGCGGTCCACAAACTGGGCCTCGTTTTTACAAATTGCGTAGACTACGATTTTCATACAGGTCTCCCATTTTGATAATGTTACGAAGGCCGGGAGGGCCTCTGCCCTCCCGGCTTTTGTGTAGCTGCTTGACGGATCAGATAGACAGCAGACCAGCGGCCCGCAGGCTGGCCAGCAGGGCGTTGAACTGAGCTAGCAAATCGAGTTCGCTAGTGGCGTTAGCAACAGGCGCAGCCGGAGTAACCGTGCCAGCAGGGCCTGTAGGACCGGTGGGACCCGCAGCGCCGTCAGCGCCGGCAGGGCCAGTGGGACCGGTGGGACCCGCAGCGCCGTCGGCACCGGCTGCACCAGTCGCGCCAGCAGGACCAGTGGGGCCCGCAGGGCCGGCCGCGCCAGTAGGACCGGTGGGACCCGCAGGGCCGGCCGCACCGGCCGCGCCTGTGGCACCGGTCGCGCCCGTGGCACCAGCAGGGCCAGTAGGACCGGTGGGACCCGCAGGGCCGGCTGCACCGGCCGCGCCTGTGGCACCAGCAGGGCCAGTAGGACCGGTGGGACCCGCAGGGCCGGCCGTACCGGCCGCGCCTGTGGCACCGGTCGCGCCCGTGGCACCAGCAGGGCCAGTAGGACCGGTGGGACCCGCAGGGCCGGCCGCACCGGCCGCGCCTGTGGCACCGGTCGCGCCCGTGGCACCAGCAGGGCCAGTAGGACCGGTGGGACCCGCAGGGCCGGCCGCGCCAGCCGCGCCTGTGGCACCAGCAGGGCCAGTAGGACCGGTGGGACCCGCAGCGCCGGCTGCGCCAGCCGCGCCTGTGGCACCCGTGGCACCGGTCGCGCCTGTGGCACCAGCAGGGCCAGTGGGACCAGTGGGGCCCGCAGGGCCGGCCGCGCCAGCCGCGCCTGTGGCACCCGTGGCACCGGTCGCGCCTGTGGCACCAGCAGGGCCGGTAGGACCGGTGGGGCCCATCATGCCGTTCATGCCGTTCAGACCGGCAGGACCAGTGGGGCCGGTGGGACCAGTGGGGCCCAATACCGGACCAGGCTGGGGGCAGTAGGGCGGACAGGGTGGAGCAGGCGGGCAAGGCGATGGATAGGGCGGTGGGCAGGGCGAGATTCCGCCGCAGCCGCACCCACAGCCACACTCCTCCGGAAGACCGCTCAGATCAGAACACTGATAACGTTTCATTGGAGTCTCCTTTCCAGGTGATAGCCAAGGTATTTCCCCGGCCACAGCTCATTCTATGCCTGGAAGGATCTCCGCGTTCCCCCTTTCTTCTCCCAAATCCGACTGAAATTCTGTCAGCTGGCTCCAATACCGTTTTGGCATATTGCTTCTGCGAAGCTTGGGGTTTTCCCGCTCCCGGATGGAGATGGTATCGTAAAAGACCTTCCACATGCGCCGGTATTCCCGCTCCTCCTGGCTGGGCCGGGCCATTTGGAAGTCCTTCATGGGCGCTATGGCCCACCGGCCAGGCTGATAGAGCAGGGCCTCTTGATGGGTCCGGTCGTAGAGGAAAAAGGTCTCGTGGGAAAACCGGTCGCAGAAGTGGGGCCGCAGCAGGGGCAGCACCCGGTTTTTGGGCTCAATTTCCCCGGCCAGCAGGCCGCTGAAGTCGGAGAACCGAACAAAGCCTTGATATTGATGGGCCTCATGGGTGAGGAGGCGGACAGCATGGTCCAGCACGGCAACCCGGCCGTCGGTAAGCCAGTGGGTGACCTGTCCGCCCTCGGCGAAGCCC
Source organism: Oscillospiraceae bacterium (assembly GCA_022793095.1). Classification (GTDB taxonomy): domain Bacteria; phylum Bacillota; class Clostridia; order Oscillospirales; family Oscillospiraceae; genus JAAWCD01. The sequence goes on from JAAWCD010000071.1 coordinate 41,339, forward strand.
AGGCGGAGGAACTGATAAATCACCTGTTCCCGCTCCGGCAGGCAGGTGAGAAAGCCCAGGGCGGCCAGCCGCTGGGCGGCGGGGGAGATGTTTTTGGCAATTCCCTGATAGACTCGCAGGGCCTGCTCTTTCCGCGTTTGGATGATTCGCTCTGGGTACAGGGTCAGGCGGACCTCCTCCGGCCCGGCGAAGACCATGGGGCGCTCCCGCCGGGCGTAGCTCTCAAAAACGCAGGTGAGAAATCCGGCGAAGGTGCCATCGTACAGGTATCTGTATTCTGTCCAGGCCATAAGAAGCCTCCTGCTATTCCACCGGGCCCAGGCTCGGCAGTTCGACCTCTTCTTGCAGCTTTTCCAGTGTGTATAGACTGGCGTCGAAGCTGTCCAGAAGATTCAGCTCCCTGTGAAAAATATAGGACTTGTTCGCCTTGGCCTGCAAGAGGAGGTTGCATTCCAGCTGGTCCACGCTGTTGATGAAGTCGTAGAGGTATGCGGCGTAATCCTCCGAGCCCATGCCGTCCGGGAGGCGGAGAACGCATTTCACATAAGCTCCGCTCTCGGAGAGAAAGCGGTCTACCCCATCCTCTGGGGTCCAGGTTTTCGCTGTTTCGGGCATTTCCAGGGAAATGCGCTGGTCAATCACATAGTCCTTGGTCTCGCACAGGGCTAAAATGGGGGCCTCTGCCTCCTCTTGGAAATAGTAGACGGCGTAGCCGTCCCGCACGTCCTGATACATGGTCTGGGAAACGAGGGCCATGGTAGTCTGCTCCAGCGTACCGACGGGCGCAACCTGGCAGGAGTAAGAGGCTCCGGCGAAAAGACCGTAGTTTGTTAAATTTTCTCGGCCCACAACAAGAAATTCCATCCCATACTTTTCCCGCAGCTGTCCAAGCAGATAGGCGCGGGCAGATTCCAGGTTGTTTTCAAAGGGACTGTTTGGATGCTCGGCATTTTTCAGGGTGTCCAGCCCCGAAAGAACCAGTTCTCCCGCCATGCCGCTCAATTGCTCCACTTCCTGCTGGGCGCGTTCCTTGCACCCGGACAGCAACATCAGGGCCAGCAGGGCGATGGGAATGATGGCTCGCTTCATATTGTGTGCGCCTCCCGGTGTTTCAATGATTTTCTTTATTATAACAGAACGAATGTTTGATTTCAAGGAGTATCTTAAATCTTGGCGTTCTAGGCTCTGTTTGAAAAATGGTAATGTGTCCAGTACAATATCCGAGACCTGGAGAGCAAGATATATGTGCTGGAACGCAAGGAGGTTCAGGATAAGTTCATCCGCCGGGTGGACGTTCAGACGGAGACCATCGAGCGGTATGTCCGGGAGGGAAAGCCGGTGCCCATGAGCGAACACCGCACCTTCAAGTATTTCAAAGAGGAGACACTGGAAAAGTATGCCCAGCTCACCCTGCACATTTCCCTGCTGTCAACGTATATTCCACTCGGCTTTCTCCCCCCTCATTCGGTATTGTGTTGGTTGCCAAGAACAGCAACTCAGGAAAATCCTTTTCGGTAAAACCGTTCACGTCTAGCAGAGGCGCAATTGCGTTGCTCACACCGAATGGCCAAGCGGTGGTAGTTTACGCATAAGAAGCGAAAGCGCACACCGGCGTCAACGGCGCGGCCTCCTCACCCGCATGATTGAAACAATCACAAGTCCCGTGCTACAATGGCTTTATCCAAACTCAAGGAGGTGTTTAAGCTCATGGCTGAAGAACTCAGGTCAGGTGTTCATTCTCCTACGCGAAAATTGCAGCCCCCTTTATGGAAGGAGGTGGACGCCATGACTGAAAAGGAACAGATGACCATACTGATCGATAACTATACCGATTTGCAGCGCATTAAATCTGCGGTTGATAAGGAAAAAGAAATCGACTATCAGATTAAGACTGTAAAGGCAAGGTTGGAGGCACTTGGCGTTGTAACCGAAGATCGGGACATTCGCTGAATCTGAAGCAGAAGAGCTCGTGGAAACACGGGCTCTTCTCTTTTTTGCTCGGTAAAAACACAGGGGCAACAAATATATTGTAATAGGAGAGATAGACCATGTTATATCGTGTACCTTGAAGGGCATGATCGAGTGCGGTCAGACCGAAGGTATCGAGGCCGAGTATTCCGGGCTGATCGGGATGCTGAGTAAGTAATCAACGGGAGAAAATGAATGTTGACTGTCCAAGAGCTTTTAGCTGGCGTGGGCGGTCTGGTTCTGCTCCTTTTGACGCTGGTGCAAACTGCGCCCGTCAAGATCAATCCTTGGCCGGCACTGGCTAAAATCGACGACTATGAGCGGTACTGCGAGGAACATCCCGAGTATCCAAACAACCGGGCGGTCCTCGCTATCGAAAACATCCGGGCGGTCTATAAGGAACGCTTGAAGAAACGGGACTTTCTTCGGGAAAGCCATGTTAAGGATGAAGAGGAGGGCGACGTATGCTGAGCATCAAAACAAAGGAGGCCGCACTCATTGTGGAGCAATCTGCTGATATTTTTGAGGAGTGGCCGGAGGCCGTCGTTGAAGGACCCGCACGATGGGGTTGGGTAATGAAAGGAGAAACATCATGGAAAAGTCGAACACAATCCAGAAGCGCAATAACCTGAATACTGTCTACAGAGAGAGACGGGGAGCCTGGGCCTGGTGGGGCGCATCATGATTATGTCGTATCGTTTCTGAGAGCGATGCGGATGGGCTGCATATCCGCTTCCAGTGTGGGCCGCGCAAGGACCCGGAGGCGCAGAAGGGCGTGTGCGGTGCGGACCTGCTGGAGATCGTGCGCGATCAGTTACGGGCGTTCCAGGCCGGACCGTTCTCCTGTCGGGAAAATGCCTGTGCCCTGACGCATATCGAGGAAGCCTTGATGTGGTTAAACCGTCGGGCCGAGGATAGGGCGGAGCGCAATGTATTGGGTACGGCCGAGAAATAACACAAGGAGGAATCGTATATGGAAAGCGTTCTGAATTGGTCTGTGGTCATCAGCATCATCGGTGTGCTGGTGGCGTATGCAGCCATGTTTGGGTATGACAAGCTCATGGAGGTTATCGGCAAGGCCGGCAAACAGTAATTAGAAGCGGAAAAAGGTGTAGGAGTGTCGTTTATTCCTTGACTACTCCTACACCTTGACCGTTTGGGCCTTGGAAATACGAGACTCTGTGCTTCCAATATATAACTTATTTCTAGACATTACATGCTAGTGTTCCACAAAATAGTAAATAGAAGTAGCATCGAGCTCTGAAATGTGGTAAAGTATCCTTAGGTGATAGAGGATGAACCACAAATATATCATAACATTAACAGCCGATGAGCGGAACATACTGCGAGGCCTGATTGAAAAAGGACGAACTCAAGGGTACCGAATCAGACACGCCTAAATACTGTTGAAACTGGATGAAATAGCAGAGAACCAGGAGTTGACATACGACAAAATTAAGGAAGCGTATCATGCTGCTCCTTGCATGATTTTCCAGATAGCAAAATGGCTCGTAACAGGCGGTATGGAATCGGCGCTGGGGCGGAAAGATCGAGTCAACTGGCACAGAAGCACATATCATAGCCATAGCCTGTTCAGAAGCACCGGAAGACCGGGAGCGGTGGACGCTACAGCTGATTGCGGATGAGTTGGTACGTCTTGGCGTTGTGGAGGGTATTTCAGATACAGTGGTGGTGGAAACACTGAAAAAAACGAACTTAAGCCTTGGCAAAAGAAAGGATGGTGCATCTCCAAACCAGGAGCGGAGTTTGTAGCGTGAATGGAGGATATTCTGGACGTATATCAGCGGCCTTACGATCCTCTGCGCCCAGTGGTCTGTCTGGATGAGACAAACCGGCAGTTGATTGTCAAACGGAGCATCCCTGGTAAGACCCGGAAGTCTGGAACGAGAAGATCATGAATACCGCCGCTGCGGTGTGGTAGACCCGTTCGTTGCGTTTGAAGCGCTGGCCTGAAAGAGAGTGGTAAAGCTGACTAACACTAGGCCTTGTTTGATAAATGGCAATGTGCCCAGCGGCGAGGGATTTTTTCGTCTGGCAAACAATTTTTCCGCAGGAATCCTGACGGATTTCAAGGGAAAATTGTGCCGCCCAGGCGGAAAAAGAACCGTCGTTTGGGCATGTTGACATTTTTCAAACAAGGCCTAGGGTACCCGTAGATTTTGCTCATTTCCTGCGGAAGTTGGTGGAGATTCATTACAGTCACTTTGAAAAATCGTTGGTGGGCCTGGTGTAAAATATTGTGTAAGCGAAATTCGACAAAGTCAAGAAGAGGTGGGATGGAACGTGCCCAGGCGGCGGCCAGGGATCAGCCAGCGGCACGGCCGGAGAACAGGATCGCCAGCTGGCTGAGCACCAGGTCCCA
>JAAWCD010000072.1 GCA_022793095.1 Oscillospiraceae bacterium
GCGCTGGATGGGCCGGAATTTTTTCGTCCGGCAAGGAAAAAAGCGCAGGAATACTGGATGTATTCCGAGCATGTTTGACGCAGCTGGACGGAAAAAGGCCGGTTCAGACGGTGTGCCAGGAGATTTTGAACAGGCTCTTAGAGCAGGGCACGCACCAAAACCCGAACCCGGCGCAGGCAGCGGGCAAAACTGAAGTTGGAACTAGCCAGCGCTGCCGTCATAGCCGCCAGTCCGGCCAGCCATATCCCGCCCAGTACTACCAAATGTCCAGCGTCCTTCTGACGGGCGCGGGAGGCGCGAGGGTGTCGGATACAATCTGCATGACCGTGGCGGGGACTCTGATCCCATAAGCAGTTCAAGATATTCCATTCACTGGAAGCCGATTTGATGCAGTCCATGTTCCCCCCTCCTTATCTACATTGTAGACTTATCATAGCACATGAAGTCTGCCTTGCCGGCAGGAATAAATGGAAGTTCTCCCGCCCTTCCCCGGCAGATGCCTGCGTCCCGGCCAGGCAAGCCGCCCGCATTGATACAGTTTTGTGTAAAACCTGCTGCCCGTGTACATATTAGGGCTTGATTTTACGGTCACGACCTGTATAATATGGATTAAGAGGATTTGTAGGGAATTACTGAATAAATGATCCATACTCATCTTCGCGCATGCAATCTGTGCCCGTTGATTCACCGGTGCTTCCCTGGAGATCCTCAAGAGAAAATTGGAGGGCAGTTATATGCGGAAATGTATTTTAGTTGTTGATGACGACGCCATGAATTTGAAACGGACAAAAATGATTCTGGAGAAGCAGTATGACGTGCTCCTGGCAGAGTCCGGCAAAGAAGCGCTTACCATGCTTGGATGCGCGAAGATTGATCTGGTCCTGCTGGATATTGCCATGCCCGATATGGATGGCATGGAGACCTTTGAGCGCATGAAGAAGCGTTCTATCAATGTTCCTGTGATTTTCCTGACAGCATCAGGCGACGAAGACGACGTGCTCAGCGCAATTCGTCTGGGCGCGGTCAATTACCTGAAAAAGCCATTCCTTCCCCCGGAGCTGATGAAGCGGGTTGCGAAGGAGTTTGAGACGGAATGAAATCGGAAAGGCAGACCAGCAAACATCTGCTTTTGGCCAGTGTTGTCACCATGGTCGGCATCATGCTGATGGTGATTACAATCGCGTTTTCGTGGGAGCTGTGGATGGTGCCTATCTTTTTGATCGGCAACTCTCTGGTGTGGTTCCTCCACATTGGAAAGTACGGTTCCGACGAGCTTTATGAAAACTTGTGCACCGGGCTGCTGCTGATTGGATTCTTTTTCTTTGGGGTCCACAGTGTCAGCTTATTTGACATACCGGCTGTAGCCTGTATGGTGCTCCTGATTTTTTCTATGCTGGATAAGCGGCTGCCGTTATACACGGTCGCCGTCCTATACCTGTTTCAGCTGTTGTATCATTGTCTGATCCTGCACACCATCACCCTTGGCATAAGCATACAAAATGTGATACGCCTGGGCCTTGGCGCTACTGTAGTGGCGGGCGCGGTGGCCATCGCACGGTATCGGATCAACCGAAGAATCGAGGACCGGAAACGGCAGCGCAGCATTGTTGCCCAGCTGGAGGCAGCAAAACGGCAGAACGCCGAGTTCCTGTCAAATGTATCTCACGAGTTCCGCACACCTGTCAATATGGTTCTGGGCTTGAGCGAGGTGGCGCTGGAAAAAAACATTTCCTCTGACGTTCGTGAGGATATCCATTCGATTCAAATGGCAGGCAAGCGGCTGTCCAACCAGATCAGCAAAATTCTTGACTATACGGAGATCGTAGAGGGCACACTGACCTCGTCCAATGAAGAGTACATGATTACCTCTGTTCTCAACGATGTGATGACCACCACCGCCCTGCAAAGCAGCAAGCGCCAGCTGGAAATGGTGTTTGACATTGATCCTCAGATACCGTCAGTTTTGATTGGAGACGCGGAGAAGCTTTCCCACGTACTTAAAATCCTCCTGGAAAACTCCATCAAGTTTACCGAAGAGGGCGGTATCGACGTCTGCATTGAGTTCCGGCGTGAGAGCTACGGGCTCAATCTGCTCATCGACGTATATGACACCGGGATCGGTATGACAGATTCCCAGCTTGCCAAGATGTATGACGATTTTTATCAGGCTGACTCCGGAAGCGACCGTTTTGCAGGCGGCCTAGGGCTGGGAATCCCCATCGCCCGAGGCCTTCTCCATGCAATGGGCGGATTTATGCACTGTGACAGTACAGACCAGCAGGGAATACAAATCCATGTCACCATCCCTCAGGGCATCGCGGACGAAACGCCCAGCATGGAGGTTGCCGATGTGGACCGGCTGTGTATCGCGTGCTATTTCCGGCCGGATCGATACAGTTGCGACGCGGTCAGGAAGTATTATGACAAGCTGATTCTGCATTTGGTGAACGGCCTCGGCATAGAAGGGTATCAGGCTCACAATTTTGAGGGGCTTCTTAAGCTGCACAGCAGCCACGCTCTGACCCACGTGTTTATCGCGCAATCCGAATACGAAGAAAACAGCGCTTACTATGAAGAGCTGGCAAATACCATTCAGGTGGCGGTAATTGCGGAGAAAGACTTTGTCCCGCGTGAAGACAGCAAACTGCTTATACTCCGGAAGCCGTTTTTTGCCCTTGCCGTTGTAAATTTGCTCAATGGAAACGTGAAAGAAAACCGTTTTGAGGAGACGCAGGCCGCGGGCCGCAGGCCGTTTACCTGTGAGGGTGTTCGGGTTCTGGTCGTTGACGATGAGGAAATGAACCTCGTGGTGGCCAAGGGCGTTCTGGGCAGCTACGGAATAAAGGTGGACGCCTGTCTCAGCGGAAGAGAAGCCCTGGATCGGTGCACCAGCAATTCTTATGACATGGTATTCCTGGATCACATGATGCCCGGCTTTGACGGTGTGGAAACCCTACGGCGTATCCGCGAGATGAACAACGGCGCGTATCGAGATCTGCCGGTCATCGCACTGACCGCGAATACAATCAGCGGCGCAAGGGAGATGTTCCGGCATGAGGGCTTTACGGAATTCGTACCAAAGCCCATTGAACGCACGGTTCTGGAGCGGGTTCTGCGGCGGGTTTTGCCCGCGCACTCTATCCGATACTGTGCGGCGGATGGAGATGCCTGGCCGGAAGCCGTCAGCCCCTTTGAACCGTCTCCCGCTGAAGAGATAAACGGCGCTCCTGTAAAAGAGACAAACGGCGTTCCCGCAGAAGCGCTGGGCGAGGCTTCCCTTCTGGACAGCGCTTCTCCCAGTGAGCCAGCGCGGGAGGACAAACCGGCAGACGAGGTCTCTATTCCCTATACCCAGCTTGTGCAGGCGGGCTTTGATGTGCAGGCAGGTCTGGACTACTGCTGCGGCGACGAGTCGTTTTATCTGGAGATGCTGCGGATGTTCTTTGGCCAGAGCGAAGAGAAGCGGAACGAGATCATCGCGCTGTACAAGGCAGCTAACTGGACGGATTACGCAGTGAAGGTTCACGCGTTAAAAAGCACCTCTCTGACCATTGGTGCAAAGGACCTTTCGGAGCAGGCAAAGCTGCTGGAGCGGGCAGGAAAAAGCGGAGACGCGGCGTACATCCATCAGAATCATCCTCATCTGTTGGAGCTGTATGAGGAGATTTGTAAAAGTATCGCTGGATTATAGGAAGCCTGGATTCACTGCCTTCAGCCGCTATCCGGCTGTTTTTTCTGCGCCACGCTTGGGAAAACAGCTTTGGCGGTGCAGGTTGTGTATGCCTGATTCCGCAAAAAGATCTATATATTTTCTGAACGAGGATGGAGGAAGCGCTGCGTGATAAAAAAATGGTTTAAAAAGAACTTTGACCATAAAATCAGTTTGCGGGAGCGTATGTTCCGCCTGGTCACGGGCGTCTGCATGGTCGCGCTGATGTTTATCCTGCCCATGGGCAGAAGCGCCATCAATCTGATCATATTGGCAGTCAGCCTTGTGTTTATGGCGGTGGTTGTGGAGCTCAGCATAAAAAAGGAACGCATCAACGGAGGGGCCACGTCCATCGCGGTGCTGCTGCTTCTGGTTTTGCCGGTCAGCTTTTTCACCGCGGGCGGGTTTTACAGCGGGGTGCCCGAGTGGTTCGTACTCTGCTTCATCTACATCAGCATTACCCTGTCAGGAAGGCGAAAGGTCATATTTTTCCTGTTTTGTACAGCGGAAACACTGCTCTGCTACTATACTGCCTTTTACTTCCCTGAATATATAACGCAGAACTCCCCGGCCCGCTCCTTCTTTGATTCCGCCTATTCTGTTGTCATGGTAGGCACCTTAATCAGCATACTGCTGCTGTTTTTAAATCAGCTTTATGAAAAGGAAAACCAGCTCACCAGACAGCAGAAAAAAGAAATTGAGGAGTTAAATCAGGCGGAGAATCACTTCTTTTCCAGCATGAGCCACGAGATCCGCACACCGATCAATACAATCATCGGATTGAATGAGATTATCCTTCGGGGCGATATTCCTGAGGATGTGGCGGAGAACGCAAGAAACATTCAGGGCGCCAGCAAAATGCTTCTGACGCTGATTAACGATATTCTGGATGTGTCCAAGATTAAATCCGGAAAAATGGAAATCGTCAATGTCTCTTATATGACAGGAACGTTTTTTTCGGATATCGTCAACATGATATGGATCAAAGCCAGGGAAAAAGGACTGGAATTCGTTCTGCATGTGGATTCCTCTATTCCCAGCATGCTCTGCGGCGATGAGGTGCGGATCAAGCAGGTTCTGATCAATCTGCTGAACAATGCCGTCAAATACACCAGCGAGGGCTCTGTATCCCTCTCTGTCCGGTGTGAACGCACATCCCTGAACAGAGTTCACGTTTGGTATACGGTGGAGGATACGGGGCAAGGCGTAAAAAAGGAGGATATCCCCTATCTTTTCAACGCTTTTAAGCGGGTGGACGAGCGGAAGAACCGCTATATTGAGGGCACCGGACTGGGGCTGAATATTGTCCATCAGCTGGTAGAGCTGATGGGCGGCAAAATCAGCGTAAACAGTGTCTATACAAAGGGCTCTATCTTTATCGTCGAGCTGGATCAGGACATTGTAGACGACAAGGAATTGGGCGCGTTTACGCTGGCTTCCCGTCTGAATGTCCAAAGCGGAGAGCAGTATCAGCAAAGCTTTGAGGCGCCGGGCGCTCATTTGCTCGTGGTAGATGACAATGAGATGAATCTGATGGTCGTCAGTAAACTGCTCTCAGACACAAAGATCCAAATCGACACAGCTCTGAGCGGCGCGGAGTGCCTGAAGCTGACCCTGACACAGCACTACGATTGTATACTGATGGACCATCTCATGCCGGAGATGGATGGAATTCAGTGTCTTCGGGCACTTCGTACACAGCCGGCGGGCCTGTGCCAGGACACGCCGGTTATCGCGCTGACAGCCAACGCGGGAAGTGAGCATCAGCTCATCTACCGGAAGGAAGGCTTCAGCGGCTATCTGGCAAAGCCGGTAAACGGCGCCCTGCTGGAGGCGGCTGTGCTGAGTATTCTCCCGAAAGAGATGGCAAAGCTCACCATGGAGACCAGCCAGTCGGAAATTGGAAAAGACCTTCTGATTTTCGACCAGTCGCAGAGGCTTCCGCTCATGATTACAACAGACAGTGTGTGCGACCTTCCGGAATCGCTGAAGAATGAGTTCGGCATTTCGGTATGCCCCTATTATGTCTGTACGGAGCAGGGCCGTTTTCTGGATGAAGAGGAACTGAAGGCGGATGAACTGCTGGCGTACATCGCCGCGGGAATGAATGGCTTTTCTCTGCCCCCTGACGTGGAGGATTACGAAAGATTCTTTGCGGAAAAATTGACGGTGGCCCAGAATGTAATTCATATTACCATGGCAAAGCAGGCCAGTCTGGGGCACAGCAATGCTCTGGAGGCGGCAAAATCCTTTGACAATATCACGGTGCTTGATTCCGGGCATCTTTCCAGCGGCCTGGGTCTTTCAGTGCTGTGCGCCGCCTCCATGGCGGAAAATCATGTTGGAAAGGGTGAGATCGTGGACTTGGTGGAGACGCTCAAAACCCGCATTTCCTCCTCGTTTATCATCGACAGCACCCATATAATGTGCCAGGCAGGACATCTTTCCAAACAGATCCAGCTTCTCTGCGACACGCTGCTGCTTCATCCGGTCATCAAGCTGAAGAAAAGCCGGATGGTGGTGGGAGGCATGGAGATCGGCGATTTTACCCATGTCGCCAAAAACTATGTGCGAAAGGCGCTCAGAGAAACAGGAAGCATCGACCGGCGCATCCTGTTTATCACATATGCAGGAATGGATGCACAAAGTATTTCCTATATCAAAGAGCTGGTGCAGCAGTACTGTCCCTTTGAGCGGATTTACCTGCAAAAGGCATCCTCTGCTATTGCCAGCAACTGCGGCCCCAGATCCTTCGGACTGCTGTTCATGCGGAAATGAGGCTGGCAGTCAATTCCCTTTTCCGGTTTCCGTTGTCACCGCAGGCCTTTTTAACGTCAACAGGCGGGTGTCAGTAATAACTGACACCCGCCTGTTTTTTCACAAAAAGAAGGAAAATTACAGCCTGCGGCTCCAGCTGTGGCTGCTGAAGAGGGCCAGCAGGGGGAAAATCTCCAGACGTCCCAGCAACATATCCAGCGACAGCACCAGCTTGGAGAAATTGCTGAACACACTAAAGTTGGACGTGGGTCCCACTGCGTCAAAGCCTGGCCCGATGTTGTTGAAGCAGGCCATCACCGCGGAAATATTGCTTTCAACCGAAAATTCGTCCACAGAAATTAAAATAATACTAGAGAAGAGAAGCAGCCAGTAAGCCGCCATATAGGAATTTACGCCCCGCATCACCCGCTCGTCCACCACCTGGCCGTTGACATGGATCAGCTCCACATTCCGGGGCCGCAGAAGCTGCCGGATGTTACTCCGCAGCCCCTTAAACAGCAGGACCAGCCGGATAGTCTTGATGCCGCCGCCCGTGCTGCCCGCGCAGGCCCCCAGTACCATCAGCGTCAACAGCACTGCCTTGGACAGGGGCGGCCAGAGGTCAAAGTCCGCTGTGGAAAAGCCAGTGGTGGTCATAATGCTGCTCACCTGGAAGGCTGCGTGATGGATGCTGTCCCTCCAGCTGGACATCATGGGCCGGATGTTCCAGGAAATCAGGGCCGTGGCCCCGAAAAAGTACAGCAGGTAGCACCGGAGCTCCTCATCCTGGAAGACCGCGCCCACCTGCCGGAGGAGCAGCAGGTAGTACAGGTTGAAGTTTACACCGAACAGCAGCATGAACACGGTACAGATGGTTTGCAGATGGGGGGCATATCCGGCGATGCTGTCGTTCCTGATTCCAAAGCCGCCGGTGCCCGCTGTTCCGAAGGCCGTGCACAAGCTGTCAAAGAAGGGCATGCCCCCCACCAGCAGAAACAGAAAGCAAATCGCGGTCAAGGCCACATAGATGCCGTAAAGAATCAGCGCCGTCTGCCGCAGGCGGGGCGTGAACTTTCCCACGTCAGGGCCGGGAGACTCGGCCCGCAGCAGATACAGGGTGCCGCCAGACCCCCGGTCCGCCGGGACCACTGCCAGGGTAAACACCAGAATACCCATGCCGCCCAGCCAGTGAGTGAAGCTGCGCCAGTACAGCAGTCCCCTGCTCAGCGCCTCCACATCGCTGAGAATTGACGCGCCGGTGGTGGTGAAGCCGGACACCGTTTCAAACAGCGCGTCCACATAGCTGGGAATTTGACCACTCAGAAAAAAGGGCAGGGCCCCGAAGGCGGACAGGAGCATCCAGACCACCGCCACGGTGACAAAGCCATCCTGTGCCCGCAGCACACGCTGCCGTCCATGGCTGATTTTCAGCACCAAGGCGGCGAAGCCGGCCTGAATGGCAATGGTGAGCAGAAAGCAAACCGCAACCTTCCAATCCTGGTCAACCAGGCAGAACAGCAGGGCGGGCAGCATAAAAAGGGCCTCCAGCAGGAGAATCTGGCCGGTGGTACGGCCAATCAAACGATAATTCATGGATGCCTCGCCTCTTATTCAAAAATGTCGTTCATGGTGTAGAACGGATTCTCCGCTGTGGTGACCACAATCACCGTGTCGCCGCTCTCGAAGAAGTGGTTGCCGTTGGGAATGACCCGTTTCCCCCTGTGGGTAATACAGGAGATCAGCACGCCCTTTTTCAGCGGAATATCCTTCAGCGGCGTGCCCCGCCAGGGCACCGAGTCGTCCACCTGAAATTCCAGAGCCTCCGCCGCGCCGCCGGCAATGCGGTGGAGGGTCAGCACACTCCCCTTCTGATTCTGCATGGCCCGGACATAGCGGACAATGCTGGAGCTGCACAGCTCCTTTGGGTTGATGACGCTGCCCACTCCCAAATCGGCAAACATGCCGCTGTACTCCAGCCGGTCCACCTTGGTGATTACCTTTTTTACTCCGGAGCCATGAGCGTACATGGAAACCACAATGTTTTCCTCGTCAATTCCGGTCAAGGTCACCAGCGCGTCCGTGTGGTCCAGTCCTTCCCGGTCCAGCACCCCCTTGGAGGAGCCGTCGTCAGCCACCACCACAGCCCGGGGCAGCTTTTCCGCCAGCAGAACCGCTTTTTCCGGGTCCCGCTCGATGATTTTGACGCCGATGCCTGCCCGCAAAAGAAGAGAAGCCAGCGCCGCTCCAATGTGGCCGCCCCCCACCAGAATGACCTGCCGGATCTTCTGAGTGCTGATGCCCAGGTTCTTCACCAGCAGGGCCAGCACGCTGGTTTCCGCGGTAACGTAGATATGATCGCCATCCTGAAGGGTGTAGCCGCCGCTGGGAATGGCCACCTCGCCTCCCCGAACCACGGCGCACACCAGCACCTTGACCCGGACTGTTTTGTCCAGATCCATGAGCGTAATGCCGTTGAGAGGGCTGTCCTTGTCCACCCGCAGTTCCACAATCTCCACCCGGCCCCGGGCGAAGACATCCCGGCTCAGAAATCCGGGCAGCTGAAGGATACGGAACATTTCGTAGGCGGCGCTCATCTCCGGGTTAATGGCCAGAGAGAGGCCCAGGTCCTTCTGCATAAGCACCAGCTGCTCGCTGTAGTCCGAATTCCGGACCCGCGCGATGGTGTGGATATTGCGGTTCATCTTCCGGGCAGTCAGGCAGCAGAGCAGATTGACCTCGTCCGTGCTGGTAGCGGCGATCAGAAGGTCGGCCTGATTCACATTGGCATGGCGCAGGGTCTCCATGGTGGCCGCATTGCCCTCTACGGTCATCACGTCGTACTGCTCCAGGCTGGAGCGCAGCACCTCCGGGTTCAGGTCGATGACTACAACCTCATGCTCTTCCCGCAAAAGCTCCCGGACCAAAGCGAGGCCCACCTTTCCGTCTCCTGCTATGATAATTTTCATGTATTTTTTCACTCCGTCGTTTGTTTTGGAATCAGATACAGTGCCACGATTATAGTCCCTTTTTCTGAAAACTGCAAGAGGTTAAAATAAAGCTTCCTTTGGCTGATAGGGAAAACTCACTGAAGTACCCCGGTTCGCACCGCTCCTTTCCGCATACATTGGAAGTGAGGTGATTGACGTGGACTCCTTTTCCTATCCCTTTGCCATCAGCGCCCTGGCGGAGGCCATTGCTGCGGAAATTCCTGATAACGACCAGCTGGCGCTGGCGGCTGCCGCCCTGGCCCAGCTTGGGGATACCCTGGCCACCATTGCGGCGGTTCGGGTGCTGGAGAAGAAATGACCGCATAGGAAGCCGCTTCGATGACCTGCCCCGGTAGGGGACGATTGGCGATCAGTTGAAGGGGCACACCACGAGATCGGTGGAACATGGGGACAACAGTGTGCTGATCTGCCTATAGCGCAGGTTTTAGAAGTGTTTTGGGCCTTTTTGCAAGAAAACAGGGGGATGCAACTGTTGGTTGTCATATTGTATGCCCTTGTGGGTTGTATTTTTGCCTTCTATTTGCTATGCTCATCCTATCCAAAGGAGGTAAAACCATGCAGTTTCAAGACAGACTATACCAGCTCCGCAAGGAGAAAGGCCTTTCCCAGGAAAACCTGGCTGACATACTGGGCATCACCCGTCAGGCCGTCCAGAAATGGGAGTCCGGCGCGTCCCGGCCCGACATGGAAAACCTGGTAGCCCTGGCCCAGTATTTTGGCGTCACCCTGGACTGGCTCATCACCGGCGTGGATACAGCCCATCCAGAAGCGCCTGTTCAGCAAACCATCGTCAACAACTACTATCATCGCTGGCACTATGAATATAGAAGCAAGCGCACTCTGTTCGGCCTGCCGCTGGTCCACATCAATCTGATGGACAACGGGCTGTGCCGGGCCAAGGGCATCCTGGCTATAGGCAACGTGTCCATCGGCGTGGTGTCGTTGGGCACGTTCAGCTTCGGCGTGGTGTCCCTGGGAGCCATCGCCATTGGCGCGTTTTCCCTGGGTGCGCTCGCCCTGGGCCTGCTGGCCATCGGCGCTGCCGCCGGTGGCCTGGGCGCTGTCGGAGGTTTGGCTTGGGGCGCACTGGCCCTGGGCGGTATCGCCGAGGGTATTTATGCGGTAGGCGACATTGCCTCTGCTGCGGAGATTGCCATTGGAGAGATTGCCACCGGACCTCTCGCCATTGGGGACCAGGTGGACGGCGCGGTGACGCTGCTGACGGACGGCTCGGTTTCGCT
Organism: Oscillospiraceae bacterium; assembly: GCA_022793095.1. GTDB lineage: Bacteria > Bacillota > Clostridia > Oscillospirales > Oscillospiraceae > JAAWCD01. The sequence continues at coordinate 10,716 of JAAWCD010000072.1, forward strand.
GGCTGTGATTCAGGAGGCCATTGAGCAGGCAGCCTCTGGCGCACCCCAGTGGCTGCGGGATTTCCTGGTCACAATGGCCCGGCACATCCACTCCGTGCCGCTGTCGTGAGGAGCGCATACTTCTTTTTTTGAAAGAAAAGAAGCAAAAGAACGTTAAGACAAAACTCCGTTTTGCCGCTGGAATATATAGAAGGACGTCATCTTCCTCAGATGACGTCCTTTCTACTGTTTCACTCTTGAGGCTTGGAAATCAGCCACAGGGGCGCGCCATTCGCCCGAGTCTGGGACAGCTCCTCCAGAATAAGGGACAGGTCCCAAGAGGTCAAACTCCGCTCCCGGCTGGCCGGGTCGGCCACCAGAATAGACCCGTCCAGGGTGACGCCCCGAAGAAGGATGAAGTGCCCGCCGTTGGTAAAATGGCCCTTGGTCATCAACGCCACCGCCAAACCGCCAGTGGCCAGATAAGTAATCAGCTCCTCCTCCGACAGGTCCTCCGGCGGCAGGGCCGTGCAGGTCAGGCCGTAGGCCTCAGCCACACCGCCCACAATCGTGTAATAGGACCCGTGCCCACGGCACCAGTAGCCCCGGTCTACGCAGAGCTCTGCCATTTCTGCCGGGTCCACCGGACTGTTCAGCAGCGAGGACACCGCCATGGACATGACGGCGGGCCCGCAGCCGTAGCCCCCCAGCTGGTCGGTGCCATAGGGCTGCTCTGCCCAAATCTCATCCGTCTGATTGTAGTAAATAATCTCCACTCCGCCGCCAGTCAGATATTCCAGGCCGTCCCGCTCCTCCAAACTGCTGATAGCGGGGTCCAGCTGCTCTCTTGGCGGCGCGATTTCCACGGTATCGGCCAGCTGCGTCAGCCCCAGGTCCGTTTCCTCCTCCTTCGGACGGGAGAACTCCTCTGCCAGCTCGGACAGCTTCTTCCCCATCTGTTCCCCCATCTCCGTCAGCTGGTCAGAGAGGTCGTGGCCCAGCTGGACAGCGCCGTTCCAGGCTGCCTCACCGGTTTCCACCAGCCGCTGAACGCCTGCCCGAACCGGCGCCGTGATCCGGTCATAGAGCACCGGGTCAGCAAACCGGCAGACCACCAGCTCCACCGTCACCACGCAGGCCAGCGCCAGGAGAACGACCGCCAGCACAATGGGCCATATTCGATGCTTTGGCTCTTTTGGGGACATGGCAGACTCCTTAATATCAGTATCAAGCAAAATTAGACAGTAACGGACTCGTTTTGACCGCTCCAAAGGCCGGGGGCCGCAAATCAACTGCTTTGCGGCTATTATAACACAAGCTGCGTAAAATGTCCAAGTTTCTATTTGCAGGATTCCTTTGACTTGTGATACAGGCTGAGAGGGCCTCCCCTGCCCCGCAGCAGCTGATCTCCCGAATCGAACTCTGGTGGATTTGACAACCGGCTGCAACGCCATATACACCGGTTCTTTCGTTATTATAGACAATCTAAAAGGAGGTACTTTGTGCAGAAACTGTATCATTGTCTCTTGCGAACAGGTAAAAAATGCGCTACGATAGGGATGACAAACCGCCGCAGGAAAAACTGATATATTGTTGGATTCAGGCTCTTTTATCTAGAATGATGTAGAATCCAACAAAACAGCCCGCGGCGGGTAGAGCGAAGGAGGAATGTACATGCAGTATAAAATTGTAGGCGAACCCATGCCGGTGGTCATCTGTGACCTGAAGGCTGGCGAGCCGATGATCACGGAAAAGGGATCCATGGTCTGGATGAGCCCCAATATGGAGATGAAAACCTCCGGCGGCGGCAGCATCGGCAAAGCTTTTGGCCGGATGTTCTCCGGTGAGTCCATGTTCCAGAACATTTACACTCCCCAAGGCGGGCCTGGCATGATTGCGTTTGCATCCAGCTTCCCCGGCTCCATTCGGGCTGTGGAGATCACGCCGGATCGTCCGGTGGTAGTGCAGAAATCTGGCTTCCTGGCTTCAGAGCAGGGCGTAGAGCTGTCTATTTTCTTCCAGAAAAAGGCCACCGCCGGCTTCTTTGGCGGCGAGGGCTTCATCATGCAGAAGCTGTCCGGGCACGGCATGGCCTTCCTGGAAATTGACGGCTATGCGGTGGAGTACGATTTGCAGCCTGGACAGCAGCTGATTGTAGACACTGGCAACTTGGCCATGGTTGACGCCACCTGCTCCATTGATGTCCAGTCGGTGAAGGGCGTAAAGAATGTGCTCTTCGGCGGCGAGGGTCTGTTCAACACGGTGGTGACAGGTCCGGGTAAGGTGATCCTTCAGACCATGCCGGTCAGCAGTTTTGCCTCCGCCTTGGGCCCCTTCATGCCCACCGGCAGCTGACCGCTTTCTTGAAAGAAAGCCTGGCAAAAACGTTAAGCTGGCGTACTGCCTTGCCTCCCGCCCCCTGGCCTCGGGAGGCATTGCGGCGCACTCGCTTTTCTATGAGAGAGCAAAAGCTTCAAGCTGGTTCTACCAACTGTTTTCGGCAGAACCAGCTTGAAGTTCTTTTTGCTTCTTTTTCTTACAAGAAAAAGAAGGGACAACAATTACTCCAGCACCGCACCTTTGGCGGCGGAGGTAACCATTTTGGCGTAACGGGCCAGGTAACCCGTTTTGATCTTCGGCTCCGGGCAGATCCACTTGGCCCGGCGCTGGGCCAGCGTGTCCTCATCCACCAGAAGTTCAATCTGACAGTGGGGAATATCAATGGCGATTTTATCACCCTCCTCCACCAGGGCAATCACGCCGCCCTGCGCGGCCTCCGGGCACACATGACCAATGGAAGCGCCCCGGGTAGCTCCCGAAAACCGGCCGTCCGTGATGAGCGCTACCTCCTTGTCCAGTCCCATACCCGCAATGGCCGAAGTGGGATTGAGCATCTCCCGCATGCCGGGTCCCCCCTTGGGGCCTTCGTACCGGATGACCACCACGTCCCCGGACTTGATTTTCCCATCGTAAATGGCCGCGATAGCCTCGTCCTCGCTGTCGAACACACGGGCGGGACCAGTATGTGTCATCATCTCCGCAGCCACCGCAGACCGCTTGACCACACACCCTTCCGGAGCCAGGTTGCCCTTGAGCACGGCAATGCCGCCGTCCTGGGAATAGGGCTGCTCAATGGGCCGAATGAGCTCCGGGTCCCGGTTGACCACACCGGCTAGGTTCTCCTCCAGGGTCTTGCCTGTGCAGGTCATTACACTGGTGTCCAGCAGATTTTTCTTTGTCAACTCCTTCATGACCGCGTACACACCGCCAGCTTGCTCCAGGTCCTCCATGTAGGTGTCGCCTGCCGGGGCCAGGTGGCACAGATTGGGGGTCTTAGAGGAAATCTCGTTGGACAGGTCCAAATCCAGCGCAATCCCGCACTCGTGGGCAATGGCGGGCAGGTGCAGCATGGTGTTGGTGGAGCAGCCCAGGGCCATATCGACGGTTTCTGCGTTGTGGAAAGCGGCGGGGGTCATAATGTCGCGGGGCTTGATGTCCCGCTTTACCAGCTCCATAATCTGCATGCCAGCGTGCTTGGCCAGCCGAAGCCGGGCGGACCAGACGGCTGGAATTGTGCCGTTGCCCCGCAGGCCCATGCCGATAGCCTCGGTAAGGCAGTTCATGGAGTTGGCAGTGTACATGCCTGAGCAAGACCCGCAGGTAGGACAGGCACAGTTTTCATATTCCTCCAGCCCCGCATCGTCCAGCTTGCCTGCGTAGTAAGATCCTACCGCCTCGAACATGTGGCTGAGGCAAGTACGGCGTCCGTCGCTCAGCTTTCCCGCCAGCATGGGCCCACCAGAGCAAAAAACCGTCGGAATGTTGACCCGCGCCGCGGCCATGAGCAGGCCAGGCACATTCTTGTCACAGTTGGGAATCATGACCAGTCCGTCGAACTGGTGGGCCATGGCCATGGCCTCCGTAGAATCAGCAATGAGGTCCCGGGTGACTAGCGAGTATTTCATGCCCGTATGGCCCATGGCGATGCCGTCGCAGACCGCGATGGCCGGAAACTCAATGGGCGTGCCGCCGGCGGCACGGATGCCGGCCTTGACAGCCTCGGCAATTTTGTCCAGGTTCATGTGGCCGGGGACGATCTCATTGTAGGAGCAGACCACGCCGATCAACGGACGGTCCAACTCCTCCCTGGTATAGCCCAAAGCGTAGAAAAGAGAGCGGTTGGGTGCAGTAGGTACCCCTTTTTTAGCGTTGTCACTTCGCATGTGGAAGGCCTCCTCAGATTTTATTTCCTCACAGTTGTCTGATTACTATTGCAATGTATGACAATATAGTATATGATACAGGCAGCAATGTCAAGGAAAATCTGCTTTAAAGGAGGATGGGGCGATGAAGAAGGAAAGCCTGTCGCGGCAGGCGGCCCAGCGGCTTTATGACATGGTCGTGGTAGAAAAGCTGCTGTCTCCAGGGGAAAAGCTGCCCAATGAGGTGGAGCTGTCCCGGCAGCTGGGGGTCAGCCGGGCCACGTTGCGGGAGGCTCTGCGGGCCCTGTCCACCCAGGGGGTTCTGGAGGTCCGGCGGGGCAAGGGCACCTTTGTGTCCCATCAGGTGGAGCGGATTGAGGACTTCGGCTTTTCCGGGCTGGATTGGGTCCGGGGCCAGCTGCGGGATCTGTTTGAGCTTCGGAGCATTTTTGAGCCAAAAGCGGCGGGGCTGGCCTGCCGCCGGGCCACGGAGGAGGAGCTGGCGGACATTCTCGCTTGGGGCGGAGCGGTGGACCGGTGTATTCGAGAGGGCCAGGATCGGACTGAGGCAGACCGGATGTTCCACGCTGCCATTGTCCGGGCTACCCACAACGAATTTATGATGCGGCTGCTGCCTATGATCAATCAGGCGGTGGCCACGGCGGTGGAACGGGGCGCCCATGGGGCCCAGTTGGCGGAGGACACCCGGCGGGACCATGCGCTGTTGATGGAGTTCTTCCAAAAGCGGGATTCGGAAGGAGCCGAGCACGCCATGGCCATTCACATGCGGCACAGCATTGACGTTATGGACTTGGCGGAGGAGGCGGGATTCTAGCGCCCAGCGCTGGCCTGTAGGCTCCTTTTGGGTATGAATGAGTTTTAATAGGAACACTGTAATATCAAGGCTTTTCGGAGCCTACACCCACAAAAAAATATTATTTGAGCTATCACATTACGCAGAAAGCCGTCCGGCATGAAAAAACGGGCGGCTTTTTTGCGTGGATAGCC
>JAAWCD010000073.1 GCA_022793095.1 Oscillospiraceae bacterium
AACTTTAAGCTGCCGTTTTAGGCAAGCCCTCGGTAGAGCCAGTTTAAAGTTCTTTGCTAAGCTTTCTTTCAAGAAAGCGTGAAGCAAAAAAGAACTTTAAACTGCTGTTTTAGGCAAGCCCCCGGTAGAGCCAGTTTAAAGTTCTTTGCTAAGCTTCCTTTCAAAAAAGCGTGAATCAAAAAGGACTTTAAACTGTTGTTTTAGAACATATCTGAAAGGGGAAACCATCATGGCATTTTTTGATAGTTTAGGCGCAAAGCTGTCCAAAACAGGGCAAAAGACCATGCAGAAGGCCAACGACCTGGCGGATATCACCAAGCTGAACCTGCGGACAGGCGAGCTGAACAAAGCCGTTCAGGAGCTTTACGCCAGACTGGGCGAGCAGTATTACGCCCTGCACAGCGAGAGCCCGGAGGCGGCTTTGGCGGAGATCTGCGGGGAGATCGGCAAGGCCAACCAGGAGCTGGAGCAGATCCGCACCGGCCTCCAGATCCTCAAGCAGATTAAGGTCTGCCCCAGCTGCGGCAGCGAGAATTCCAGCGACGCCCGGTTTTGCAGCCAATGCAGCGCCGCTCTGCCGGAGCTGACGCCCAGGCAGGAGCCCCAATTGGAGGGGCAGGCCTGCACTCAGTGCGGCGCCCCGGTGCTGGAAAACGCCCAGTTCTGCACCAAATGTGGGGCCCGGCTCAGCCTGCCGAAGGCGGAGCCTCAGCCTGCCGGACTGCCCGCGGATCCGCCGGACGAGTGCTTCGCGCCTCAGCCGGAAGACAACGATAACCGTTAAGATTTCGCGTGTTAGAAGGATTTGAAAGGGAGGTACAGACGTGTTTTGTATCAAATGCGGGAAGGAAATCCAGCCCACGGATAAATTCTGTCCCTACTGCGGCAGTCCCTGCGACAGCGCGGGCCAGGCGGAACCATCTCAGGTGAGCCTGAAAAAACCGGAACCCATAAAGCCAGAGCCGCCAGAGCCCTCCGAACCGCCGAAGCCGGAGAAGAACGCAAGAAAAAAGGGGCCAAACATCGCCCTGATCTGCATCATTTTAGCGGTTGTTCTCGCGGCGGTTGGAGTTGGAGGCGTGTTTTTTGTCCGTTCCGGCAATCAAGCCAAGCTGTGGGATGCCGCCGCCAACTCGGTGAAGGGAAAGCAGACAGCCCAGATTGAGGAAATCTTTGGGGACTACTTTGGGGAGTACGCTGTCGAGGTGGACTATGAGAATGTAAAGATGAAGGGCTCTGATCTGTCCGTTCCGGCGGCTGTGATTCCCCAGAACGGCGGAACGCCCTGCGATATCACCATGACGGCGCAGGTAAGCACGAACTTCCTGCTTACCGAGTACTCCATCCAGCCGGATATCAAGCTGGAGTACGAGCCGCCCTACACGGTAGAACCCCTGGACTTCGCGGGGACTTTTATTTCCGTGGACAATCCCTTGGCCAGCCTGGCTATTGAAGTATCAAGCGCGGACCTGACAATCAACAGCCAGAGCGTAGGTGTGCCGGAGCTTGTCCGGAATCAGGTCCAATTCAGCGACGCCGGACAGACCACCACGCTGAACTATATTCCCGCCGCCTTTTCTCCCCACAATGCGGACACCATTTATCAGACCATCGGTGAAAATGGAGCCCCAACCGTGTATACCCGGTCGAACGAAATCACCGGCTTCCCTGCTCCCAGCGGCAGTGAAGACCATCCTGGCTATACACAGCTCGATTACAGCTGGGTGGAGGGCTCCTATCTGAAATCAGGCAGCTCCTCCACTGTGCTCAGCCTTCAGTTTGACAGCTGGAACCCCTGGGAGACGGAAACCCGCTGGTATGTCCGCTTTACGGTCACGGAAGACGGGATAGTTTCCGGCAGCGGTTCGGCCTACTACTCCGGCGGAGACAGCCTGCCCCGGCTGGATGGCGCGCTGACCTACAGCGGCAGTCCCATCACGTTGAAGTACGACGGAAGCGGCTTCGCCGTGACCTGCGCGGAACTGGCGCTCTATGACGCGATGTTTTACGCGGGGACTCCCTCCAGCACGCCGGCTTACACCAGCAGTACAGACTACATCATTCCGGACAGCAACTGGCGGGTTCTGACTGACGCGGATGTGGCCGGCATGACCGCGCAGGAAGTCAATTACGCCAAGAATGAGATTTACGCCCGGCATGGCCGCCGCTTTGTCTCCGAGGAGCTTCAGGCCTACTTCGATTCCAAGTCCTGGTATCTCGGGACGGTGGAGCCCGAGGACTTTACCGAAGGGATGCTGTCCGAGGTGGAGAAGCAAAACGCCACATTCCTGGCCAGCGTGGAAACCTGGCTGAAGGAAAATAACTGAGTTTTTCTGGTCCTTTTCTTGAAAGATTGAACGGCGCCTGCTTTTTCAGAGTAAAAGCTGAGCGGAATCCGCACCCGTTCAGGTGAAAAGAGCCAAACGTTTAAAACTGTGCAAATGGAGGAACACAACAATGCACCGACTCACTGTTCTCGCGGCCTGGATGCTGATGGCCGCGCTCATGGGCGGCTGTGGAGACGATGTTCCCACAGAGGTGGAGAACATCATCCCGCCCACCACCCCGGTGGTGGAAACCGTCACCCCCACGCCAAGCCTTCCGCCGGAAACCCAGCCTCCGGTCACGCTGCCCCCCACGGAGCCCCCGGTCCTCCCTACGGAGACCGTGGCGCCCACGGAGACGCCTGCCCCGGTCTCCAAGGGAATTCTGATTGCCATTGACCCCGGACACCAGGCGTTCAGTGTGGACATGAGCGGCAAGGAGCCCAATGCTCCCGGCTCCAGCGTGATGAAGACAAAAGCGTCTACCGGCACGACCGGCCGCTTTTCCGGCGTGGCGGAGTATGAGCTTAATCTGGACATTTCCCTGCTGCTGCGGGATGCGCTGGAAGAGCTTGGGTATGAGGTCATCATGACGCGGGAGGACAACGAGACCGCCATCAGCAATTCGGAGCGCGCCCAACTGGCCAACAACGCGGGGGCAGATATCTGCATCCGCATCCACGCCAACGGCAGCGACGATTCCAGCGTGGCCGGAGCCCTGGCCATGGTCGCTTCGGCTCAGAATCCCTATGTGGGCCACCTGTATGAAGAGAGCAGGCGTTTGAGCGACTGCGTGCTGTCAGCCTACTGTGAGGAAACGGGCCTTCGGAACCGGGGCGTCCAGATCACTGATACCATGACCGGCCTCAACTGGAGCCAAATCCCGGTGATGATTCTGGAAATGGGCTTTATGACCAACCAGAGTGACGACCTGAACATGGCGGACCCGGCGTTCCGGACCACCATGGTTCAGGGCATTGTGAATGGAATTGAGGCATACTACGCCGCCTGAGCGGAATCCAGACCGCGCCAGACGGCACGGTTCAGGCAAATCAGCGCGTATCGCACTGTAAAAATGGAGCGGACAGCCTGGGCTGCGCCGCTCCATTTTCGTGCCGGCATGCGGCCGGACGTGAATAATCATTCTGAATATTCGCTCGAAAATGTATATTATTGAGAGTGCATAGCTGATTTATGCAATATGCACAGGATATTTGCGAATAGATATTCAAAAATGTACTTGCGTTTCCTGCCGGACCGTGCTATGATACAAACACTTCAAAGAAAATGACCTGCGGGAGGAATTTACCATGTCTGAAATCAAAAAAGTCGTGCTCGCCTATTCCGGCGGCCTGGATACATCCATTATCATTCCCTGGCTGAAAGAGAATTACAACAATCCGGAAATCATCGCGGTCTCCGGCGACGTGGGACAGGGCACCGAGCTGGACGGCCTGGAGGAAAAGGCGATCAAAACCGGCGCGTCCAAGCTCTATGTGGAGGACCTGACGGACGAGATGGTGGACAGCGTGATTATCCCCTCCATGATGATGGGCGCCAAGTATGAAGACTACCTGCTGGGCACTGCCTTCGCCCGTCCCATCATCGCCAAGCGGCTGGTGGAAATCGCCAAGGAGGAGGGCGCGGACGCCATCTGCCACGGCTGCACCGGCAAGGGCAACGATCAGGTCCGGTTCGAGCTGGCGATCAAGCGGTTTGCTCCGGAGATGAAGATCATCGCCCCCTGGCGGGAGTGGGACATCAAGGGCCGGGACGAGGAGATCGACTATGCCGAGGCTCACAACGTGCCCCTGAAGATTTCCCGGGAAACCAACTACTCCAAGGATAAGAACCTGTGGCACCTGAGCCATGAGGGTCTGGACCTGGAGGACCCCGCCAGCGAGCCCCTGTATGAGAAGGAGGGCTTCCTGGAAATGGGCGTGTCCCCGCTGAAGGCTCCGGACGCCCCGGTCTATGTGACCATTGACTTTGAAAAGGGCTGGCCCGTGGCGGTGGACGGCGTGAAAATGAAGGCCTCCGACGTGGTGCGGAAGCTCAATGAGCTGGGCGGCGAGAACGGCATCGGCCTGCTGGACATTGTGGAAAACCGGCTGGTGGGCATGAAGGACCGGGGCGTGTATGAGACGCCCGGCGGCACCATCCTCTACCGGGCCCACGAGGTGCTGGAGATGATTACCGTCGATAAGGACACCAAGCACATGAAGCAGAAGCTGTCCGTCGATTTTGCCGACCTGGTCTACAACGGAAAGTGGTTCACCCCTCTGCGGGAAGCCCTGAGCGCCTTTGCCCTGGAAACTCAGAAGCATGTCACCGGCACCGTAAAGCTCAAGCTCTACAAGGGCAACATCATCACTGCCGGCGTGACCTCTCCGGAAACGCTCTACTCTGAGAATCTTGTCACCTTTGAGGAGAGCGACTATAATCAGGACGACGCCACCGGCTTCATCAATCTCTGGGGCCTGCCCGATACCGTCCAGGCGCTGCGGGAGCAGGGGAAGCTTTAAGGAACCACGGATGAAATCCCCGCGCACGTCTTGACGGCAGAATGTTCACCTGGACTTCGTGAAAAATTTGAAATCCGTCAGGATTTTCGCGGAAAGCGGTTTCCTAAGTCTCCCAAACGGAGAAAATATTCTGCAAGGCTTGAACGAGGCGGACGGTAGCAAGCCGTCCGCCTCGCCGCAATAGATAGGAGCGATTCAGCTATGAAATTATGGGCCGGACGGTTTCAGAAGGAAACCGACACGCTGGTAAACGATTTTAACTCCTCCATCAACTTTGACGCGCGGCTGTACCGGGAAGACATTGCCGGGTCCATCGCCCACGCCACTATGCTGGGCCGTCAGGGCATCATTGAGGCGCATGAGGCGGAAAAAATTATCGAAGGGCTCCAGGCCATTCTGGACGATATTGAGGGCGGCAAGGTGGAATTCCTCCTGGAAAACGAGGATATCCACATGAACATCGAAAGCATGCTCACCGAGCGCATTGGAATCACCGGCAAGCGGCTCCACACCGCCCGAAGCCGGAACGACCAAGTGGCCGTGGACTTCCGGCTCTATGTGAAGAAGGAAATCCCCGTTATCATCGACCTGATTCTCAAGCTGGAGCAGGTGCTGGTCAAGAAGGCCAAGGCCAACCTGGAAACGGTCATGCCCGGCTACACCCATTTGCAGCGGGCCCAGCCCACCACCTTCGGCCACTACATGATGGCGTACGCAAACATGCTCCGCCGGGACGTGACCCGGTTTGAGGACTGCCTGGAGCGGATGGATGAGTGTCCCTTGGGAGCGGGCGCTCTGGCCACCTCCACCTACCCTGTGGACCGGTTTGAGACGGCCCGGCTGCTGGGCTTCAAAAAGCCCACGGACAATTCCATGGACTCGGTTTCCGACCGGGATTTCGCCATTGAATTCCTGTCCGCCTGTTCCATCCTTATGATGCACCTGTCCCGGTTCTCCGAGGAAATCATCTACTGGTGCTCCTGGGAGTTCAAGTATGTGGACCTGGACGACGCGTACTCCACCGGATCTTCCATCATGCCCCAGAAGAAGAATCCCGATGTGGCCGAGCTGGTCCGGGGCAAGACGGGCCGGGTGTACGGCTCCCTGATGACCCTGCTCACTGTGATGAAGGGACTTCCTCTGGCCTACAACAAGGACATGCAGGAGGACAAGGAGCCGGTGTTCGACGCGGTGGACACGGTGGAACTGTGCGTTCCCGTCTTCGCCGCGATGCTGGACAGCCTCACGGTCCGGCCCAGGAACATGATGCACGCGGCGGCGGGCGGCTTTATCAACGCCACCGACTGCGCCGACTATCTGGTGAAGAAGGGCATGCCCTTCCGGGAGGCTTACATGATTGTGGGCCGTCTGGTGAACATGTGCATCCGGACCGGCGAGACGCTGGACACCCTGCCCCTGAAGGATTTCCGGGCCATTTCCGACAAGTTTGACGAAGATGTGTACCGGGCTCTGGAGCTGAAAACCTGCGTCAACGGCCGCACAGTCTACGGCGGACCCGCTAAGGAGGCGGTAGAGCGGCAGATTGCCTCCATTGAGGCGTTTGTGGCGGAAAGGTGTGAGCAGGCGTGAGAGACGGACTGAAAAAGCTGCTGCTTTTAACTCTGCCTCTGTGTCTGGCCGCCTGCGGCGCACCGGAAGAGGTCCCCAATCCTCCCGCCCCCTCAGCGGTGGTTACGGAGACTGCGCCAGTGGTAACGCCCGCGCCGGAAGTCACGGTTCCGCCTACCGTGGAACCCACCCCAGACCCTGTGGCAGAGGCCATTTTTCCGCGCAGTTTTTGCTTTGCCAGCGGCGCGGGAGGCTGGTCCACGGAATTGGAGGTTGCGGCGGACGGTTCCTTTACCGGCCTGCACCATGACTCGGATATGGGCAGCACAGGAGAGGACTACCCCAGCGGAACGGTATACACCTGCCATTTTCACGGAAAATTCAGCCAGCCGGTGAAGGTAGACGGGCTCACCTATTCCATGCAGCTTGAAAACATCGAGCAGGAGGAGGCCGAGGGCGAGGAGATCATTGAGGATGGAGTCCGGTACATCGGCTCCTATCCCTACGGGCTGGACAATGCAACGGAGATTCTGATTTATCTGCCCGGTTCCCAGCGGCAGGATCTGCCGGAGGGCTTTGTCAACTGGACCCGGGCCTTTGCCCCATGGGACGCCGGCGATGAACTGTCCCAAAATGGAGAAGACAAGCTGACCCAGTACGGTCTGTACAACGTGGCCGGAGAACAGGGCTTCGTGTCGGTTGGCCTGTCCGGCGGATGAGGTGACACATATGAGCAAACCAAAGATTTACATTGACGGCCAGGAGGGCACCACCGGCCTGCAAATCTATGACCGGCTGGAGGGCCGGGACGATATTTCCCTTCTGCGGATTGACCCGGAGAAGCGGAAGGACCTGAACGAGCGGAAAAAGCTGCTCAACGAAGCGGATTTGGTGTTCCTGTGCCTGCCGGACGCCGCTGCCGTGGAGGCGGTGAGCCTCATTGACAATCCTGACACCCGTGTGATTGACGCCTCCACAGCCCACCGGACCCATCCCGATTGGGTCTACGGTTTTCCCGAGCTGTCGCCGGAGCAGCGGGAAGCTATCCGAGGGGCGAAACGGGTGGCCAATCCGGGGTGTTACGCCACGGGCTTCATTTCGCTGGTTTATCCGCTGGTGAAACAGGGTATTCTGCCGCCGGACGCGTCCTTGACGGTCCACGCCCTTTCGGGCTACACCGGCGCAGGCAAAAAGGCCATCGCCCAATATGAGGACCCGGGCCGGGAGCCCGAGCTGGACAGCCCCCGGCATTATGGCGTCACCCTGGCCCACAAGCACATTCCGGAGATGATGAAGGTATGCGGCCTGACTCGAAAGCCCATCTTCATGCCCATCATCTGCGACTTCCCCCAGGGAATGGTGGTCACGGTCCCCCTGTATCTGGATATGCTGAACGGCGCACAGACGCTGGACAGCCTGCGGAAGTGCTATGCGGACTTTTACGCCGGAACGAACTATGTGTCCGTTCGTCCTCCGGAGGCTCCCGCCTGCGGCTTTATCGGGGCAAACAACCTGGCCGGGACCAACGACCTGCAAATATTTGTCTGCGGAAACGGGGAACAGGTCATGCTTGCCGCCCGGCTGGACAATCTGGGCAAGGGCGCTTCCGGCGCGGCAACGCAGAACATGAACCTGATGCTGGGGTTTGAGGAGGCCAAAGGGCTGACGCTGTGAGGGCGGGGCCATGGAATTCCGGAAGAACGGCCCGATGAGGTCATCGGGCCCTACGGGTTTGCAATGACCTCGATAGAACCAGTTTAAAGTTCTTTTCCTTCTTTTCTTTCAAGAAAAGAAGGAACAACAAAGGAGTGTCGATATGAAACAGATTCAGGGCGGCGTGACCGCCGCGAAGGGCTTTAAAGCCGCCGGCGTCCGCTGCGGCGTGAAGACCGGAAAGTGCGACGGGAATCAGCCCCTTGTGCCTTCCATGAAAGACTACCTCACTGGCAAAAAGGACTTGGCAATGATTCTCTCCGAGCGGGAGTGCAACGCCGCCGCTGTCTACACGCTGAACCGGGTGAAGGCCGCTCCCCTCTACATCACCATGGAGCACCTGGAAGATGGCGTCTGCCGGGGCATTATCGCCAACAGCGGCAACGCCAACGCCTGCGCCCCTCTGGGCCATGAGAACGCTCAGCGGATGTGCGAGGCCGCGGCTTCCGCCACCGGCCTGAAGGCCTCTGACTTCGTGGTGGCCTCCACGGGCGTCATCGGCCAGACCCTGAACATCGCGGCCATTGAGCAGGGCGTACCTGTTCTGGCCCAGCAGCTGTCGGAAGATGGGTCCGACGGCGCGGCTCACGCCATTATGACCACGGACACCGAAAAGAAAGAATTCGCCGTTCAGTTCACCCTGAGCGGAAAGACCGTCACCCTGGGCGGCATCGCCAAAGGATCAGGCATGATTCACCCCAACATGGGCACCATGCTTGCTTTCCTGACCACCGACTGCGCCATCACGCACGAAATGCTGAAGACCGCCCTGGACGATGTGGTGCCCGTCACCTTCAACCGGGTGACCGTGGACGGAGACACCTCCACCAATGACATGTGTGTGGTCCTGGCTAACGGCATGGCGGAAAATGAGCAGATTGAGTGGAAAAATGACGATTACACGATTTTCCACAAGGCGCTGGCAGAGGTCTGCACCCAAATGGCCCGGGCCATCGCCGCTGACGGAGAAGGCGCCAGCCGCCTGATTACCTGCACTGTCCGGAATGCCCGGAGCGAGGAGAGCGCGGAGCGGCTGTCCAAGGCGGTGGTGAGCTCGGCACTGGTAAAAGCGGCCATGTTCGGCGCGGATGCCAACTGGGGCCGGGTGCTTTGCGCCATGGGCTATTCCAAGGCTCCCTTCCGGCCGGAGCATGTGGACATGAAGTTCCAGTCCATTGTGGGCGAGATTGAGGTGTGCCGCCAGGGCGCGGGACTGGACTTCGACGAGGAGCGGGCCAAGGCCATTCTGAGTCAGGATGAGGTCGTCATTGATGTGAACTTGAACGAGGGACAGGACGAGGCCACCTGCTGGGGCTGCGATCTGACCTACGACTATGTGAAGATCAACGGAGATTACCGGACGTAACCGGGGCTTCTCTTCTTTTCCTGAAAGAAGGCGCAAAAGAACTTTAAGCCGCGGCTGCGTCGCGGCACAGGAGGCAGATTTCCGATGAGTTACACCGATCTGGACCGGGCCAAGGTGCTGACCGAGGCCCTCCCCTACATTCAAAATTACTATGGAAAGACCATTGTGGTCAAATATGGCGGAAACGCCATGATTTCCGGCGAGCTGCGAAGCGCGGTGATGAGCGACATCATCCTGCTTCACCTGGTGGGCATCCAAGTGGTGGTGGTCCACGGCGGCGGACCGGAGATCACCGAAATGCTGGACCGGCTGGGCAAGGAGTCCCTGTTCGCGGACGGACTGCGGGTGACGGACCGGGAGACCATGGATGTGGTGCAGCAGGTGCTGTGCGGCAAGGTAAACAAGAATCTGGTGTCCGCGCTGAACCGGCAGGGCGGCAAAGCGGTGGGCCTGTGCGGCATGGACGGCGGACTTCTCCAGGCCAGGCAGCTGGATGAAAAGTACGGGCTGGTGGGCGAGATCGTGGATGTCTGCCCTGGCCCGGTGGTGTCCGCCATTCAGGCGGGCTACACTCCTGTTGTGGCCACGGTGGCCCAGGGCGTGGATCAGGAGACCTCTTATAATGTGAACGCGGACACTGCGGCGGCCAAGCTGGCGGTGGCGCTGAAGGCGGAAAAGCTGATTCTGCTCACAGATGTCAAGGGGCTGATGCGGAACCCGGCGGATGAGGAGAGCCTCATCGATGTGCTGCGGGTGTCCCAGGTCCCGGCTCTGGTGAAGGAGGGGGTCATCAAGGGCGGCATGATTCCGAAGGTTGACTGCTGTGTGGAGGCGGTCCGCTCCGGCGTCAAGCGCAGCCACATCATCGACGGCCGGATTCCCCACTCCATTTTGATTGAGATGCTGTCTGACGCCGGTGTGGGAACCATGATTCTTTGATTTTTCTGTTCTTTTCTTGAAAGAAAAGAACCAAAAGAACTTTAAACTGATTCTACCCGACATGTCGCGTAAGGGCGCCGTTTAAAGTTCTTTTTGCTTCTTTTTCGTTCAAGAAAAAGAAGCAAAAACAGTAAAAAAGGGACGAAGACAATGACATTTGATGAATTGAAAGCGCTGGACCACCAGTACACCATGCAGACCTACGGGCGCTTTGACGTGGCCATTGACCATGGGAACGGCGCGACTCTGTACGATCTGGCGGGCGAACCCTATATCGACTTTGCCAGCGGCATCGGGGTCAACTCCGTGGGCTACGCCCATCCCCGGTGGGTGGCGGCGGTGTCCGAACAGGCTGGCAAGCTGGCCCATATCTCCAACCTTTACTACTCCGAGCCCTACGCCCGGCTGGCGGAGCGGCTGTGCCAACGTACCGGCATGAGTGCAGCCTTTTTCGGCAACTCTGGCGCGGAGGCCAACGAGGGCCTCATCAAGCTGGCCCGGAAATACTCCTTTGACCGGTACGGCAAGGGGCGGGGAACCATTCTGACCCTGAACCAGTCCTTCCACGGCCGGACAGTGACCACCCTGGCCGCCACAGGTCAGGAGGTGTTCCACAATTACTTCTTCCCCTTTACCGAGGGCTTCCGTTACGCCAACGCCAACGACATAGCCAGCGTGGAGGGGGTAGCGGGTCATGATGTGTGCGCGGTGCTGGTGGAGCTGGTCCAGGGCGAAGGGGGTGTCAATCCCCTGGAGCCGGAATTTGTCCAGAAGCTGGCGGAGCTGTGCGCCAAGCGGGACTGGCTGCTGCTGGTGGACGAGGTTCAGACCGGCGTGGGCCGGACGGGCTCGCTGTTCGCTTTCCAGCAGTACGGGATACAGCCTGACGCTATTTCCTTTGCCAAGGGCATTGCTGGCGGCCTGCCCATGAGCGGAATTCTGGCCAGTGAGCGGTGCGCGGCTGTGCTGGGGCCCGGCACCCACGCCACCACCTTCGGTGGAAATCCCATCTGTGCGGCAGCGGCGCTGGCGGTTCAGGACATCTTGGATGATGAAGCCATTGCTGGGGTGAAGGAGAAGGGGGACTATCTCCGGAAGGCCATTGAGCAAATGGAGGTCCCCTGCATCAAGGGAACCCGGGGCCTGGGCCTGATGATTGGCGTGGAGCTGGAAGAGGGCGTGAATAACAAGGAGCTGGCGGCGGAGCTGATTGCCAACCGGCTGCTGGTGCTGACCGCTGGGGGCAATGTGCTCCGGCTGCTGCCGCCCTTGACCATCTCTCAGGAGGAGTTGGACCAGGGCCTGGAGATTATAAGGCATACACTTTCCTGACGCTCCGCTGAAGGAACGATCAAAGTTCTTTTTGCTTCTTTTTCGTTCAAGAAAAAGAAGAGAAATCGTTAGCAAGAGGTGATAACCATGCAGAAGGACCTGCTCAAGCTGCTGGACCTGTCGGAAGAGGACATTGTACACATTCTGAATGTGGCAGACCAGCTGAAATACGAGCACAAGCATAATATCGAACATAATTTTCTCAAGGGCAAATCCTTGGCCATGATTTTTGAGAAAAACTCCACCCGGACCCGTGTTTCCTTCGAGGTGGGCGTCTATCAGATGGGCGGCCACGCCCTGTTCCTCTCCGGCAAGGAGAGCCAGATCGGCCGGGGCGAGCCGGTGGAGGACACTGCCCGCGTGCTTTCACGGTATTGCGACGGCATCATGATCCGCACCTTCGACCAGGAAGAGGTGGAGAATCTGGCCCGTCACGCCGCCATTCCCGTCATCAACGGACTGACTGACTTTGCCCATCCCTGTCAGGTGCTGGCCGACCTGATGACCATTCGGGAGCGGAAGGCCACGCTGCAAGGGCTGAAGATGTGCTACATCGGAGACGGCAACAACATGGCCAATTCCCTGATTGTAGGCGGACTCAAGAGCGGCATGCAGGTATCCGTGGCCACCCCGGACAGCTACCGGCCAGACAGCCGGGTGCTGGAGTTTGCCCAGGCCTCTGACAAGTTCCTGCTGACCAATGACGTTCGGGCAGCGGCAGAGGGAGCGGATGTCATCTTCACCGACGTATGGGCCTCCATGGGCCAGGAGGAGGAGCGGGAGAAGCGGGCCAGGGCCTTCCAGGGCTATCAGGTCAACGCTGAACTGATGAAGCTAACCAACGAAGGCTGTATGGTGCAGCACTGCCTGCCCGCCCATCGGGGCGAAGAGATCACTGCCGGGGTCTTTGAGGCCCACGCCGGCGAAATTTTTGAGGAGGCGGAAAACCGGCTTCACGCCCAGAAGGCGGTTATGGCCATTCTGATGGGCGGTCTGCGGGAAGAGCCCTGAACGAAAGGACCCAGGATGGTGTTTTGCACCGTCCTGGGTCCTTTTACCGTATCAAATTGGGCTCCGCCCAAACCCGCTGGGACTTTGCCCCAGACCCCACCGCCCTTTGAAAAGGGCGGCCCTAAACTTTAGGAACCGCTGATTTCCCTATAGCTTGCGAATGAGGATAAAGGGGGTCAGCTGCCGCTCCTGCCCCGCCGGATTATCCCGCACCAGGGCGGTCAACAGCTCCTCTGGCTCTGGAATCGACCGGGCCCGCCCCAGCAGCTCCACCCCCAGGGCGTTTGCGTCCACGATGAAGCTCTTGATACCGGTGGCCGCGCAGACCTGGTCGCACAGCCGGTCCGGCTCCGCCGGAATTCGGATGCCCATGTCGGCGTACTCGGGAATATCCCGGCCGTAAAAGCCGTCCAGCCCCCGGACCTCCGGCCCCAGCAGCTCGTAAAAGGTGCCATGAACGCCCCGCAGCTTGTCCAAACCGGCCCGGACCGCTGCCCACAGGACCCTCCCGCGCCCACACTGGTCAATGGCAAACTGCATTTTGATAGGCAGGCCCATGCCCGGCCCGGCCTCCGTCTGGTGAACGCAGCGGGCGAGCAGGCGGGCCAGCAGCCCCACTCGCAGATCGGAGCGGCGGACGACCCGCCCCTGACACAGGGCAGCCACCTTTTCGCTGACCGCCACCAAGTCGCCGCTCTGGTAGAGGGGCAGGACATAGCGCCGGAACAGCTCCAGATAATCTGTTCCCACCTTCACAAAGGGAGTGCGGATGGCGTGGCGGGCAAAGCGGCCCTCCGCCAGCTCAATGACAGCAGGTTTTCCGGGATTGTGATAAAATTCCATGGCAAAGCGCCTCCTGAACGGGATTTCTGCGTTCAGTTTAGCTGGCCCTTGCCTCTGGCCTGCCGCGCTCCTGCATCAAAGCTGCCTCAGAAACATAACGAATTTCCTTTCTTTATTCCTGCATCACGGCAAAAAAGCGGGCCCCAGAAGGGCCCGCTTCAGGCTGTCGAGAAACTCGACAGCCTGAAGCTGATTTCGTCATTCTGACGAAATCAGTCGCCTGCGGGCGGGTGACTGCACGCGAAAGCGGGGGCTTCGCCCCCCTTTCACACTATCCCCCCACGCAAAGCCCTGACAGTTCTGACACCCTATTTTAAATTCCTGCTTTTTCGGCAAGCTAAAGCGGGCCCCAGAAGGGCCCGCTTTAGCTTGTTACCATGTAGCCTGAATTTCTTCTGCCATTTCATTGTCCCAGATGGCCATAACCGCCTTGATCGCATCCAGAAGCAGCGTGATGGTCAGCAGAGCGAACGCCACCGCCTCAAAGATGTAGAAGGGCCAGTAGGGAATGGACAGGGTGCCGGTCTGCTCTCCAGACTTGAACACATTGAGCACCTGCTGGCACACCGCGCCGCAGCCGATGGCCATAACCACGGTGGAGAAGCTGGCCGTCAGGCCGTAGCAGATGAAACGCAGCTTCTGCGGCATCCGGGTGACGAACATCACCACGTGAATGTGCCCGTGGACCGACTGGGTGTAACCCCAGGAGGCAAAGACCAGCGTTGTCAGGAGAACCTGAAGAACCTCATACAGGCCCTTGAGCGGCCGGTTCAGGAAGTTGCCCAGCACAATGTCAACGCAGATGATACCCATCATGACCACAATGGTCACCATGCTGAAAAAGCTGACATAGTGGCAGATTTTATTCGCGCCGTTGGTCAGTTGAGCCAAGCTCTTTTTCATGCTTCACCCTTCCCTTTCAAACGCCGCCAGGGGATGCGGCAGCGCTGAGCATGTAGATTTCGCGCTGTCCCGAAGCTCGGGACGGACTAGTCTCAGTAGTTGTTGACGCTGTTGGTATCCCACTCTTCAATAGTGATGGGCGTGCTGTAGGGATCGGCATACTCGTCGGCGTAGCGGGCCACAATCTCCATGCACTTGTCATAGATGGCCTGGCCGTCATAGCCCTTCTCGTTCAGATACTGCACGTACCAGTCGGCCATGCTCTGACGGAATTCCTCGGACTCCAGATAGGCGCGGACTTCGTCGCTGGGCTCGTAGATCTCAACGCCGTACTGCTCCATCTTCTCCGCGGTGCTGAACCGGCAGCTGTCCCAGTACCAGCCGGCCATGTCGGAAGCGTAGTCGTTGTACTTATCCAGCAGCTTCTGAAGGTCCTCAGGCAGGGACTCGTACTTCTCCTTGTTCATGAGCATGAAGCAGGAGGTGGTGTTGATGGTGTAGTCCATCACGTACTTGACGACTTCGTAAAGGCTGAAGCAGTCAATGTTATGCCAGTCGTTGGTCATGCCGTTGACCACGTTCTTCTGAAGGGCCTCGTACACCTCGGAGGTGGACATGGAGGAGGGCGCGGCGCCGATTGCGCTGATGTAGTTGGACTGCACCGTGCCGGCAGCGCGGATGGACATGCCCTGGAGGTCAGACGGGGACTCAATCTTCTTCTGGGTGGTGCTCAGAGGAGCGGCGCAGTTGCCCTGGAGCTGGAAGACATAGAACTCATCAAACTCAGCGGCGCACTCGGGAATCTCGTTGTACATATCCCGGTAGACCTTGGAGCCCATGCGGGCGCAGGTGATGCCGTTCAGGGGCACGTTGAGGAACTCGGAGATGGGGAACACACCCACAGTGATGGAGGTGGCGTTCCAGCAGATATCAGCGGAGCCGGCGCGCACAGCGTCTACCGCCTCGCCGCCGCCGAAGAGGGACCCGCCGGAGTTGAAGACGAACTTCAGGCGGCCGCCGGACTCTTCGGAGATTTGGTTCAGGACGGCCTCCACGTAGGCCTGGCCCACAGAGGTGCTGGAGTCGTGGTTGGTGACAATCAGCTCATAAACCTTGTCGCCGTTGTCGCCGCCTCCGCCGCCGCAGGCGCTCAGGCTGAAGAGCATGACCACTGCCAGCAGCATTGCCGTGATTCTTTTTTTCATTGTTTCTTCCTCCTCAAAATAATTGAATCTTCAGATCCTGTTCCGCGTCCCGGCGCGTGCAGGAGACGCTTCAGGGAACCTACCCGCCAAGCCCCATCAGATTGGGCAGGAACAGCGCGACGTCCGGGAACGCGCACACAATCAAAATGGCGACCAGCATGCCAATCACCATGGGAGCCACGCCGGCGAAGATCTTTTGCAGGGGAACGCCCTTGGCCACACCGGCGACGATGTACACATTCATGCCCACCGGAGGCGTAATCAGACCCATCTCCATGACCATAATCATCAGCACGCCATACCAGATGGTATCAAAGCCCAGGGTGTTCATGATGGGCAGGAAGATGGGCACGGTGAGCATTACCATGGCCAGGGAATCCATAAAGCAGCCCATCACCGCGTAGATCATGATGATGACAAAGAGGATAATGTAGCGGTTCACGTTCAGGGAGGTGACGAAGGTGGCCAGCGCCGTGGGCAGCTGGGCGATGGTCAGGAAAGCGCCGAACACGTAAGCGCCAATGAGAATCAGGAAAATCATGCCGGAGGTCTTGAGGGTGTCCTGGAGGCAGCTGAGGAAGATCTTCCAGGTAAACCGCTTACGCATAATCAGGTAGATCAGCGCGGCCAGAGCGCCGAAGGCGGCGGCCTGGTTGGCAGTGAAGAAGTTGGCGAACATGCCGCCGATCACCAGCACAAAGAGAACCACCATAGCGATGCCGCCCTTGAGAGAGGCCAGCTTTTCCTTCAGGGTGTACTTCATGCGGCCGGGGGCCTTCTCCGGGTGGAGCTTGACCACGACGGCGATAGAGATGATGTAGCAAATGGCAAGGATGATACCGGGGATGATGCCGGCGGCAAACAGCGCGCCGATGGACGCGCCGGAGACGATGCCGAAGATGATGAATCCGGTGCTGGGCGGAATCAGGATGCCCAGCGTGCCGCCCGCGGCGATGGAGCCGCAGGAAAGCCCGTCCTCATAGCCGTGCTCCCGCATCTCAGGCAGCGCAACCACTCCCATCGTGGCGGCGGTGGCGGCAGTAGAGCCGCAGATTGCGGAGAAGCAGGCGCAGGCGCCCACAGTAGCCATGGCCAGACCGCCCTTCAGGTTGCCCAGAAGCTTTTCAAACATGTTGTAAAGGTCTTTGGACATTCCTGAGTAGTAGCAGAGCTGTCCCATCAGCACAAAGAGGGGGATTACGACGAAATTGTAGTTGCTTGCCTGGGTGAAGGGAATCTTCTGGAACAGCACCAGCGCTGGCCCGAATCCCCTGATCGCCCAGTAGCCGACGAACCCTACCGCCATCATACATACGCCGATGTTCATTCCCATAATCAGCAGGATGAGCAGCGCGACGATGCCGATGACCGCGATTGTCAGAGCGTCCATTCTTTGCATCCTTCCTTTCTGATTGCCTCGCGAGCGTTGTGCAAATTTGCTAAAACAAATGATAGCATATAGGAGCTTTCATGACCAATACAAATAAAATAATGTTGTTATGAGCATTTACTTATAAGTCGCTTTATGGTATAATCACCCTGAGAAAGCCGCTGTTTCGCACCCCCATGTTTACACCCTGTCCAAATGCGAAAAACAGGGCGTACAGCAGTATAGACGTCCCTTAGATGCTGCTAATCCGGCTATAAAATGGTATTCAGCAAAGGCGTATGCGCCTTTGCCCGCGGTTGTAACCGCGGGCAAAATTCTTGTTACCACTCCAGTTTCAACAAACCGCAATCCGAAATTGGGCCAAAATAAATCGGAATGGAGTTGCCTGATATGACCGAATCTCAGATTTCCTGTTTTGAAGCTGTCGCAAAATTCCGCAGCTTTTCCAAGGCGGCCAGCAGCCTGATGATTTCTCAGCCCGCCATCAGCCACCAAATCGCCAAGCTGGAGCAGGAACTGGACCTGCTCTTGTTCGACCGGACCGGCCGGGAGATCCGGCTGACCGAAGCGGGCATGATGATGCTGGAATTTTTCTCCCAGTCCAAAGAGCGCTTTGCCAGCGTGCTCAACGCCGCCCATGCCCAGCAGAATGTCTATTCCGGCCAGGTGCTGCTGGGCTGTCCGGAGGGGTGGGATATCTCCCCGTTCCTGCCCTCCATGGTGAATTCCTTTCAGGAGAAGTACCCCAACGTACATGTGGAGCTGGTGGGGCTTCCGCTGGGGGAGATTGAGGACGCGCTCCACGCAGGAAAGATCAACGTGGCCGTCACCATGCGCTACGCCATCAAGCAGGAAGGCCTGCTTTACATCCATCCGCTGATTTCCGTATCCAGCGTGCTGCTCTACTCCAAGCAGTTTCTCCCCGCCAGCGACAGGGTGGAAACCCTGGCGGATTTCAAGAACTGCACCTTTTATCTGGCCGCCGGCAACAGCACGCCGGTCTTCCGCCAGAGCGTGACGCAGGAGTGCGCCAAGTACGGCTTTGTACCCCAGATGGTCAACTGTCCCAGCCTCTCCACAGCGCTGTTCTATGTGCAGAACAACCAGGGCGTGCTGCTGGGCAATGAGCTGATGATTGCCAAGCAGCTGGATTACCTGTACTCCTATCTGGTGCTGAACGACACTCAGCGCCCGGTGGTGCTGGCCTGGACGCCCGTAGACGCGGACACCTCGCCGGTACACCTGTTCCTAAACGAGACCCTCTATAACGGCAGCAGCCGCCCATACGTGGAGCGGTAGGCGATTATGCCCAAGAGAAGCGGGCGGAGGGATGAGAAAAGTAGATTTTCAACGCTATGAAAAAGAGCTGGCAGCTTTTGCTGCCAGCTCTTTTTCCCTTGCTTAAAGCAGTGCCTTTCTCAGCGCGTTGATTAGCCCCGCCTGATTCAGGGGCTTGCACAAAAAGCCCTTGGCGCCAACGCAGTCGGCCTCTCGGATGGTATCATCATAGACCAGGGAGGACACCATGATAATCTTAGCTTCCGGGTGCTCTTCCAGAAGGATCTGGGCTGTCTCCAGCCCGTCGATTCCCGGCATGATGATGTCCATAGTCACGATGTCCGGCTGAACCTCGCTGTAGCAGGCAATGGCATCCTCACCATTTTCACAGTAAGCCGCCACTTCAAAGTCGGTTCCTTCCAGCAGTTTCCGAATCTGAAGCTCCATGATACGGGAGTCGTCTACTACCATGAGCCTTCTTTTCATAAACTAATTCCCTCTTTTCCTTTATTCTGAGTCCGGCTGCGCCTCGCGCTCTCTGTATGGCGCATGATGAATGAGCTGCGCCCGCTCATTCTGATCGCCGGCGTAATTCAAAATAATGTGCTTCTCAGCATGGTCCACCTCCTGCCTTCCCCGGCAGAACGTAGGTACGCCAAATCGGGCCGGCTGTTTTGTCACCTGGAACAGCCTGGAGAGAATATGCCCGCACAGCACATTGAGGTATTCCTTTGCCACATCCTCCACATCCTGGGTCGTAAAATCCTCGGTTTGAAGGATGCCTCTGGCCAGATGGGAGAACAGAACCCAGTCTCCACACAGGGTCAGGCTGGTGTCCATTCCCCGGTCAAAGGTGATGGATACGGTACAGACCTCACCCTCTGGTCCACCCTGGTCCCCGTCAATCAGATGGAGGGCAACTCCAGCCTCCTGTGTGATATCACGGGTGACCTGGTCAAGCAGCTTACTCAGAGCTTCACGAGACATGGTTCGATCCATACCTGCCGCCTCCTCTTTATCAAACCGCGGGAACGCAGCTACATCATGACGATTTCTCCGCAGACCATCTTAACGACGCACTGATGGCTTTCCTGCCGCAGGCGGAGCGTTTCTTCCCCGAAGCTGACTTCGGTTCCCGCATGGGCTACGCCGCACTCCAGCCGCCCTTCCTCTTTTTCCTTCAGCTCCTCTTTGTCGAGGTCTGCCAGCTCGTCATCCAGCTGCTTCAGCTTCAGCTCAGCCACCGACATCTTCATCCGCAGCTTGCTCAAAATGCTGGTTTTGGCCGGACTGTCCAGCTGGCACTCCGTCTTCTCCATCTCCATCTCCAGGGCCTTCAGCTCCCGCTGAACCTGCTCCCGCTCGAAGTTGGCGCAGGGCTGTCCTCCCAGCACAATAGAGGTTCTGCACTCCGACCGGGAGCCAATGGAGGCCGCGTTCACCTTTTTGGCCGCCCAAATCCGGCCGCCCATGATGCTGCCCCGCCCGGAGCGGACCAGCACTTCCCCGTCACAGTAGATGCGGCCGTTGATAATGGCGTCGGTCTGGAGGGTTTCCCTGGCGTAAATGGTGGAATTTTCAATGTACTTGGAAAAAATGCACCGCTGGGCCCGGACGGCAGTGGTTCCGTCACCCAAAATGCCCTTGACCACAGTGAGGTCGCCGCCGGCCTCCACTGTACTGCCGGCCTCCACGATGCCGCCGACCCAGATGCTTCCCATAGCCCGGACTGTGAAGCCGCTGAGTACATCGCCCTGAATGTTAATATCTCCCAGGAATTTGATGTTTCCTGTGGAAAAATCCACGTTGCCCGGAACGTCCAGCACCGGCTTGACCTGGAAGCTGCGGCCTGTAAATTCCACATGGCCGTCCATAGCGGCCACCAGCACGTCCCCATCCTCGCTGATCTCCGTGTTCCGGCCTTTGGGGAGCGGCACGGGCTTTCCGCTTTTGGCCGGGATCTCCTGCCCCAGCACTGTGCGGCCCGGATCTCCCTCAGTGGGGCGGATCAGGCGGCAGATCTCCTGCCCCTCCTTTACATTGTAAAACAA
The DNA here is from genome assembly GCA_022793095.1 of Oscillospiraceae bacterium. GTDB lineage: Bacteria > Bacillota > Clostridia > Oscillospirales > Oscillospiraceae > JAAWCD01. The sequence continues at coordinate 20,450 of JAAWCD010000073.1, forward strand.
GTTCAGAGCGGTATAATCCACCTGATCAAACTCATCCACCTGGAGCACCCGCTCAATCACACGGGGAACGCAGTCCACAATATTGCCGTTCTTTCCGTCAAAGGCAGGCTTGCCCTTCGCCAGCAGAAACAGGTTAAAGTACCGGCTTTCGTCCCGGGAAAGCCGGTCCGCCAGGCGGGTGTCCACACCGTAGGTGATATTCTGGCTCTTCATGGCCCGGTAGAGCATCTCCCTGGACAGCTCCGCGCCCCCCTCTGTGGGCGGGAACACCAGCAGCCAGGCGTAGAGCTTATCCGTGGAGATGAAAAACCAGGGCAGCGCGTCCAGCCCCTGGGGCTCCGCCTTCGGCTTCTCATCCTCCTTCTCTTTCCCCGCCGGCTTTTCTTTGCTCATGTTCTTGACTTGCTTCAGCCGGGCGCTGCATGTATTTTTCAGGGCCGCCTGAAGCCGGTTCTTTTCCCGCCGGACCACTTCTTCCGGGATGGATCCGTCCTCATCCAGGCACAGCCGGTATGGGGGCAGGCGGCCCCCCTCCTTCCGCCGGATACTGTAGAGCTGGAGCAGCGGATGCTCCCCAGGCAGCTTCAGCAGGGCCGGGTCCTCAGGCACGGACACCTCCGGAGGCCCTTGGGCCGGTTGCGCCGGCTGGGCCTGAGGCTCTTCCGCCTCCGGCGTTTCCGGTTTTGCGCCGAATCCAGACAGGATGGATGCGATTTTGTCCTTGATTGACATTTCACAACACCGCCATATGATTTGATATTTCTATTATAACAGGGCGGAGCACCGTTTACAAGCGGCAGTTGTGCCGGGCGCAGCCGGGCGCACTGGAATTTTTTTCGCTCAATGCCCGTTGTCAACCAAAAAGAAAAATGCTATAATGCTCTCGTTCGGCCCGGGACGAATCCTGTTCCCCTGGCCGGGAGACCAACAGGAAGGACATGATGTGATGAGACGAATTTATTTTCTTCTGCTGGCGGTGTTCTGCCTGCTGGCGGCGGCCTCCTGCAAGGCGCAGGAGCCGCCCGCTGAAACGCCTCAGCCCCAAAATGAGACGGTAGCGCTCACCGTTTGGGGCGCGGAAGAGGACGAGGCCCTCCTTCAGGAGATCTTCCGGTCCTTCCAGCAGCAGTACGCCGGACAGGCCAGCTTCCAGATCACCTTCCAGGCTCAAAGCGAGTCCAACTGCAAGGACGCTGTGCTGGGTGAGCTGGAGAACGGCCCGGATGTGTTCGCCTTTGCCGACGATCAGGTGGCTGCCCTGGCCGCGGCGGGCGCTCTGGACCCGGTGGAGGACGCGGATGCCATTCGCGCTGCCAACCTGCCCCGTGCGGTGGAGGCGGCCAGCGTGGAGGGAACCCTCTACGCCTATCCTTTGACTGCGGACAACGGCTACTTTCTCTATTATAATAAGGCCTACTTTTCCGAGGAGGATATCGAGAGCCTGGAGCGCATGGCGGACGCCGCGGCCCTGGCCGGGCGGCTGGTGACCATGGACTGGACCTCAGCCTGGTATGTCTACGCCTTTTTCGGAAACACAGGGCTGGAGGTGGGAATCAACCCGGACGGCCTCACCAACTACTGCACCTGGAACAGCACGGACAACCCCATCCGGGGGACGGACGTGGCCCAGTCCATGCTGAACATCGCGGCCAGCCCCGGCTTTGCCAGCCGGACAGATACGGAGTTCATGGACGGCGTGCGGGACGGCTCGGTAATCGCGGGGGTCAGCGGCGTCTGGAACGCGGTGGCCATTGAGGAGATCTGGGGCGCGGACATGGGCGCGGCCAAGCTGCCCTCCTTCGCCTGCGCTGGCCGTCAGGTGCAGATGGCCTCCTTCTCCGGCTGCAAGCTCATCGGTGTCAACGCCTACTCTGCCCATCCGGACTGGGCCGCGGCTCTGGCCCGCTGGATTTCCGGCGAGGAAAACCAGCGCCTGCGCTTCCAGCTTCGGGGCCAGGGTCCTGCCAACACCAGCGCCGCGAACTCGCCGGAGGTTCAGAGCGCACCTGCCATCGCGGCCCTGCTGGCCCAGTCGGAGTTCTCCCAGCTCCAGCGGGTCGGCGGAAAGTTCTGGGACCCGGTGACCGAGTTCGCGGCCAGCATGGCGGCGGGGAATCCCTCCGGCGCGTCCCTCCAGGCCCAGCTGGACCGGCTGGTGGAGGGTGTGTGCGCGCGGTAAGCTGTACATCGGGAGGAGATTGTTACTATGAATGGAAAACTTACGCTGCAAAAGCGCCTGACCCTGCCCATTATCCTGCTGGGCCTGGTGATGCTGCTGTCCAATATTCTGGCTGTATTCAGCATCAACAACGTCAACGCGAATGCGGGAACCATCGTAGACGAATACATGACCAGTGAGGCCCGCCTGGAGGAGATCCGGCGGTCCATCATGGATCTCCACCGGCTGGCCCTGTCCCACATTGTGGCAGCAGACCACGCCACCATGATCCGGCTGGTGAGGGAGATCAAGGAGGAGGAAGCCCTCCTGGACGGCATGCTGGCGGACTATGGGCGCTTTGTGGCAGAGGAGGATCAGGGAACCTATCAGGCCCTTCTGTCGGATTACGAGGCGTTCCGCCACGCGCTGGTCTATCTGGTGTGCGCCAGCGCGGACAGCAGAACCCAGGCGGCTTACGACATGGCCAACGGCGGCGTGGCCGCCAGCGGAGGCCGGGCGGAGGAGGACATCAGCGCCCTGTACGACTCTGTTACCAGCCGGGCGGAAGCGGCCCGCAGCCGCCTCTTTGTGGTGTACGTTGTCTCTCTGGCCACCAGCGCCGCGGCGCTGGCCATCGGCATCGCCCTGGTGGCGGCGGCGTTCCGCATCATCCGCACCTATGTCATCGCCCCCATTCGGGAGGCCATGAACACCCTTCAGGGCAGCTCGGAGCGAATCAGCGGCGTGGTGGGAGATGTCCGCAGGCGGGCCAAAACCTCTGACAACAGCGTCCGGGACCTGTCCGCCCTGGCGGAGCGGCTGTCCGCCGCCATTGAGGAGGTGGCGGGCAGCGCCTCTTCCATCACCGCCAGCGCCTCGGGCACTCAGGACGATGCGGGGGCCATGGCCCAGGAGTGCTCCGCCATCACCGCTTACTCGGTGGAGATGCGGGAGCGGGCGGAGGAGATGGAGCGGTCCGCCCGCGAGCGGATGGAGGACGTCCGGGCCAAGACCGGGGAGATTATGATCCAGCTCAACAAGGCGATTGATCAGAGCAGAAGCGTGGATCAGATCGCCACTCTGACCAAAGATATCATGTCCATCTCCTCCTCCACCGACCTCATTGCCATCAACGCCGCTGTGGAGGCGGCGCGGGCGGGCTCCGCCGGAAAGGGCTTCGCCGTGGTGGCCCAGGAGATCCGCCGCCTGGCCGACTCCTGCTCGGAGACTGCCGGACACATTCAGGAGGTCAGCACGGTGGTCACAGGCGCGGTATCCTATCTTTCCACCAGCGCCCAGGAGCTGGTGGACTATCTGAGTCAGGCTGTGCTGACCCAGTTTGAGCAGGCGGTCCAGTCCGGCCAGCAGTACCGGGAGGACGCCGCTTACGTCCACCAGTCCATGGACGCCTTCAACAGCCGGGCGGGCCGGCTTCAGCAGTCCATGACGGAAATCTCCGGGTCCATCGCCAGCATTTCCGGCGCCATTGGCGGCGCGGCCTCCGGGGTGAGCGGCATGGCGGGCAGCACCCGCACGCTGGTGGAGGACATGACCGGCATCACCATGGGCATGGATGTCAACCAGGAGATTGTGGGAGAATTACAGCGTCAGATGGACGTGTTCGCCAATCTGTGAGCCTTAAGAAAACCCCTGGGCAGACGCCGCTGCCAGTTCCGGCCCGGGTCAATTAAAACAGGGAGCCGCTGATCTTATCAGCGGCTCCCTGTTTTAATTGAAGTCTGTCCGGCGCTCATTTGGCCTCAATATCCCGGACAATGGGCGGAATCTGGGAAATCATATTGTCCATGTCCTCAAACATGGCGCTCTTGGTGGTGCCCAGACGGCTGGCCTGGGCGATGTGCTTGACAACCTCCTGGTTCTGCTCCTTCATCTGATCGAAGAACTGGCAGATTACCTGCAATTCCGACTGAGACGCCTCAATCACCCCGGCAATTTCCGTCTGAACCGACGTAGCTCCATCGGCGGCGGCGGTGATGCCCTGGAAGCACTCGTCAGTCTGGGCCACGATGCCCACGCCCTGACCCAGGGTTTCCTGGGAAGACAGAATGCTGTCGTTGAGCTGGCCTGCCCGGTTCTCCACCTCGTGGACGCCTGAGTCCACCTCACCGGCCAGCAGCTTGATTTCCTCCGCCAGCGTCTTCACCTGAGAGGCCACCACGGCAAAGCCCTTCCCCGCTTCTCCCGCCCTGGCCGCCTCAATCGAGGCGTTGATGGCAAGAATATTTGTCTGGTCCGCGATGGACACAATTTTACTCATGGAGTGCTGAATTCCCTTGATGGCAGTCTGGAGCTGGTTGAAGGTTTCCGTCATGGCTTCATAAGACTGCTGCACCTGCATGGAGATGTTCCCCAGGTCCACCATCTGTTCCTGGGCGCCCGCCACGGTCTGGGCGATTTCGCCCCGCACCTCGTTGAACCGTCCCGCAGCCTGGTTGATGTTAGCGAAGGACTGGCCCAGTTCCTGAAGCTTTGCCTGAAAATGGTCCGCGTCCTTCATCACAGTGGAAAACGCGGCCCCTATCAGGCTCAGCTCCCGCAGGGAGGCGACCTCCTTCCGCACCAGCTCATGCTGGTACTCCTTCAGACTGTCCGCCACGTGAAGAACCGGGTACAGGCTCTTTTCCTCCCGGACCGGCTCCGTTTTTCGATGCTCTTTTCCCGCGAACAACATCATTTGGTCTCCCTCCCTTACTCAAATACCACGCAGGTCATGGACTGGTTGACAAAGCGGTTATTGTAGTGCTCTCCATATCCCACGAAGCCGGCGTGGCAGCCCAGCTCCGCCATTTGCTTCAAATAGGTCCCCATGTAATTGCGCTCGGAAAACAGCTTGTAGCGGAACAGGCAGTTCACAGAGAAGACCGCGGAACGGCGAGGGAAATCCTGGCAGATCTGCCGTATGGTGTTCTGGACCGCCGCCTCATAATCGCCCAGCTCCAGCAGAATCAGCACGTCGGAGTCGTTGACCTGACGGAAGCAGGCCAGGGCGTTGCCGCAGACCTCCTTGATGGAGATGATGCAGGTGTCGTTTCCGTTGAGCTTGCCGAAGGGATTCTGGAAGGTCCGGGTCAGGATTTCCTCGTCCGTCACATGGAGGATGCTCTTGTAGACCTGCTTGGCCGGCTTTCCGTTCAGCGAGCCCAGCACATAGTTGGCCCGGTCCGTGTCCGAGGCGATAAAGCGGTAATTTCCCATCTGGTGATAGATGTTCTCCTTGTAGGTCTTCACCCGGCCGTTCTGATTCCGGACCAGGGCGTAGGCCACCGCGTCCTCGTACACCTGTCCGTTGGCTGAAACCTTCCCCTGGCCGCCGGTTCCGCCCACCAGCGGAATGTCCCGCTTCCGAAGGGCGGTGTTGATCGTGGTCAGCACACAGGCGTCGTTTCCGGTACAGAAATCAATGCACACTGTGTCGTGGCCGGAACCGCCCACCTTCCGCATATCCTCTTCCAGCCGTTTTATGTATTTCACCGGCATGGCGGACACCTGATTCAGGACGTTGGCCGAAGCCACGACCCCGTCGCAAAAGGCGATCACGCCCACACCCCGCTCCACAACGCTGGTCTGATAGCACATCCCCATGCACCCGATGCTGGGAACGCCGGGAAACCTCTTTTCCAGAGCGCTCACATGCCCCTCAAACTGGGTTTCGTTGGACAATAACATGATAAACTGCGGGTTCCGAAGACCCTGGAGCGCCTCATCCAGGCTTCCTCTCTGACTCATTCCAAAAAACTGTTTCATACCGCCCGTCTCCCTTCTTCTACAGTTTCCCAATTATACTGGAAAGCATCCTGTGTGTCAATAACAGGAGGACACATTTCAGCGGAAGTCCAGCCCGCCTGCCTCCAGCCGCTGGGCAAGGGCCTGAAGGGCCCCCGGCGTGTCCGCATCCAGCAGCTCAAAGTCCTGTGCCGGAAGGGTCCGGACCCGCTCCTGGTGCCGCCGGACGACCGTCCGCCCGCCTTGGCCCTCCGGCAGGGCCGTCAGTTCCTCATAAGCCCATCGGGGAAACAGGACCGGCGCGCCCGCCTCTTCCCCCCAGGCCGGACGCCAGATGTACGCGGGCTCCTCCAGCATGGCCCGGACCAAGGCCTCCGCCGTCTCCCGCCGCAGGAGGGGCTGATCGCCGGGAAAGAAGGCGTATCCCTTCCAATCCGGCCCCAGCGCCTCCAGTCCCAGCCGCACGGTGCCGCTGCGCCAGGGCAGGCCGTGCAGCAATGCCTCAACCCCCTGGCGGCGGCAGAGCGCCTCAATCTCCGGGTGGCGGGTCACCACCACCCGCCGGGCAAACAGCCCCTCCGTCACATCCAGGACCCAGCGGATCAGGGGCTTTCCGCCCAGCTCCGCCAGCAGCTTGTTGCCGCCGAACCGCCGTCCCAGGCCGGAGGCCATCACCACACAGCCCAGAGGCGCCGGCTCTGTCCGCCGGTCAGCCTTCTCCATAAATACGCGCCATCCCTCCTGCGATTTTCATAAAAAAGGTTTACGGTGTATTTTATCAAAAATCCTTTGGAAAAGCAAGCTTATTGTGGTATACTGAGGGCAGGAAGGAGAGGAGGCCCTGTGATAGCAATCAAGGAGTATGTCCGGCCTCAAAGTATTCAGGAGGCCTATGAGCGAAACCAGAAAAACGGCAGCCGCATTCTGGGCGGCATGCTCTGGCTGAAGCTGGGCGGCGGCGCGGCCGCCACGGCCATTGACCTGAGCGGGCTTGGCCTGGACGCCATCGAGGAGAGCGAGACGGAATTTTCGATTGGAGCCATGACCTCCCTGCGCCAGCTGGAGACCCATCCGGGGCTGAACGCCTACACCTGCGGCGCGGCGGCCAGGGCCCTGGAATCCATTGTGGGGGTTCAATTCCGGAATCTGGCCACAGTGGGGGGCAGCCTGTTCGGGCGCTTCGGCTTTTCCGACGTGCTGACCCTGTTTCTGGCCTTGGATACTGCGGTGGAGCTCTATCACGGCGGCATGGTCCCTCTGGAGGCCTTTGCCGCGCAAAAGCCGGACCGGGATCTTCTCATCCGGGTTCATGTGCGGAAGACGCCGGGCGTGTTCGGCTACCTGTCCATGCGGAACAGCCGGACGGATTTCCCGGTGCTGTCCTGCGCGGTCTCCCGCCTGGGCGGGGAATACCGGACGGTACTGGGCGCCCGGCCGGGCCGGGCCATGGTGCTTCGAGACGGGGAGGGTCTGTTGGCAGGAGGCATTGACGGGACCTCGGCCCAAGCGTTTGGGGCCTGGGCGGCGGATCACACGCCGACAGGGAGCAACACCCGGGGCAGCGCGGCTTACCGCACCCATCTGGTGCGGGTGCTGACAGAACGGGGGCTGCTGGAATTGGGAGGAATGGACCATGGAGCTTAATCTGATGCTGAACGGGCGGAGGGTATCCGGCCAAATCCGGCCTGATCTGCTGCTGATCGACTTTCTCCGGGACCACGGCTGCCCCAGCGTCAAGCGGGGGTGTGAGACCTCCTGCTGCGGGCTGTGTACGGTGCTGATGGACGGGAAGCCAGTGTTGTCCTGCTCGGTGCTGGCGGCACGGGCGGAGGGCCATGAGGTCGTCACGCTAGAGGGCCTTCAGGAGGAGGCGTCTGAATTTGTGGGCTACCTGGCGGACCAGGGTGCGGACCAGTGCGGCTTCTGCAATCCAGGGCTGGTGATGAACACCATCGCCCTTTTGCGGGAGAACCCGAACCCGACGGACAGCGAGATCCGGGCCTATCTGGCGGGCAACCTGTGCCGCTGCTCCGGCTACGAGAGCCAGCTGCGCGGGATACGCGGGTTTTTGAATTCCCGTTCTTTTTCTTGAGCGAAAAAGAACTCCAAACTGGTATTTTAGGCCAGTCTCTCTGCGAAATCAGCTTAACGTTCTTTTGCGTCTTTTCTTTCAAGGAAAGACGAGAAAAGAGAGGTGCTCATGGAAGAGAAACGCTATCAATATGTGGGCAAGCCGGTGCGAAAAAAAGACGCCATGGCACTTTTGCTGGGCAAACCGGCCTATCTGGAGGAGCTCACGCCGAAGGACGCGCTGGTGGTCAAGCTGCTCCGCAGCCCCCATGCCCATGCCCTCATTGAGGAGATCGACACCTCGGCGGCGGAAAAGGTGCCCGGCGTGGCGGCTGTCTACACCTGGAAGGACGTGCCCGCCAAACGCTTCACCAACGCCGGCCAGACCTATCCGGAGCCCTCCCCCTATGACCGTCTGATTCTGGACCGCCGGGTCCGGTTTGTGGGGGACCCGGTGGCCATCATCGCCGCAGAGGACGAGCAGGCGGCCCTGCGGGCCCGGAAGCTCATCAAGGTGAAGTACCGGAAGCTGGAGGCGGTACTGGACCCCCGGCAGGCCAAGGATTCCCCTGTCCTGGTCCATCCGGAGGAGGATTGGCTTCCCCTCTGCCCGGTGGGCGGCGACAACCGGCGGAACCTGGTGGCCAGCGGCGCCAGCGAGGACGGGGACGTGGAGCAGGTGCTGGCAGACTGTGATATCGTTCTGGACCGGACCTATCACACCAAGGCGGTTCAGCAGGCCATGATGGAGACCTTCCGGACCTACGCGGAATTGGACTGCTACGGACGGCTTCACGTCATTTCCTCCACTCAGATCGTGTTCCATGTCCGGCGGATTTTGTCCAACGCCCTGGGCATCCCCAAGAGCCGGATCCGGGTGGACAAACCCCGCATCGGCGGCGGCTTTGGGGCCAAGCAGACCGCGGTCTGTGAGGTCTACCCCGCCTTTGTCACCTGGAAGACCGGCCGGCCCTCCAGGCTGATTTACACCCGGGAGGAATGTCAAATCGCCGGCTCACCCCGCCATGAGATGGAAGTCCGGGTGCGGCTGGGGGCCAGCGCTGAGGGGAAAATCCGGGCGTTGGACGTGTACACCCTGTCCAACACCGGCGCTTACGGTGAGCACGGCCCCACCACTGTGGGCCTTTCCGGCCACAAGTCCATCCCCCTGTACACTGGCGGGCTGGAGGCGTACCGCTTCGGCTTTGACGTGGTGTACACCAACCTTCAGCCCGCCGGAGCCTACCGGGGCTACGGGGCCACACAGGGTATTTTCGCCGTGGAAACAGCGGTCAACGAGCTGGCGGAGCGGCTGGGCATGGACCCCACGGTCCTGCGGGACAAAAACATGGTCAAGGAAGGCATGACCATGCCCGCCTATTACGGGGAACCATTGAATGCCTGCGCCCTGGACCGGTGCATGGCCCGCTGCCGGGAAATCTTCGGCTGGGAACGCCGTTACCCGGTCCGGGACATGGGAAACGGCAGAGTTCGGGCCGCCGGGGTGGCCATGGCCATGCAGGGGTCCGGCATCTCCCATGTGGACGTGGGCTCGGCCACTGTCCGGCTGGGAGACGACGGGTGTTATAACCTGATTCTGGGCGCGGCAGACATGGGGACGGGCTGTGACACCATTCTGGCGCAAATGGCGGCGGAGTGCCTGGACTGTCCCCTGGAGCAGGTGGCGGTCTACGGCGCGGATACCGATGCTTCGCCTTACGATTCCGGTTCCTACGCCTCCTCCACCACCTACCTGACCGGCCGGGCGGTGGAGCTGGCCTGCGGAGAGCTGCGGGAGAACATCTGCGCCCTGGCCGGGGAAATGCTGGGCTGTCCTCCGGAGGAGGCTTTGTTCCAGGGCGGCCGGGTCTGCCGGGCGGGAACGGACCAATTCGTGACCCTGGCTGCGGTGGCCGCCCGGTCCCAGACCTCCAGCACCCGCGCCATGGAGGCCACAGCGTCCCACAGCTCGCCGGTGTCTCCGCCTCCCTTCATGGTGGGTATGGCGGAAATCGAGCTGGACAAAGCGACGGGCCAGGTCACGGTGCTGGACTATATGGCGGTGGTGGACTGCGGTATTCCGGTGAATCCCGCGCTGGCCCGTGTCCAGGCGGAGGGCGGCATTGTCCAGGGCATCGGCATGGCGCTGACGGAAAATGTGCGGTACAACGGCCAGGGCAGGCCCATTGAGTCCTCGTTTATGCAGTACAGGCTGCCTACCCGGCTGGACATGGGAAAGCTGCGGGTGGAGTTTGAGCACAGCCAGGAGCCCACCGGACCCTTTGGCGCCAAATCCATCGGGGAGATTGTCGTCAACACACCGGCTCCAGCCCTGGCCCACGCCATTTACCGGGCATCCGGCGTCTGGCATCGGGCGCTTCCCATAACGCCGGAGCAGATCGCGCTGGGCGAGCCGGAGATGTGATTCCGTTTCGGTGCAAAAACGCTGGAATCAGTTTGATTCCAGCGTTTTCATTCCAATTTTCCACAAAATGCGGTGATAGCCTGGACAGCCTGCTCAGGCGGCCCGGAACGCCTGAGCGGTTTATCGTATATCACCCCGTTCGGGAAAGCGCAACCTGGCTGGCGGGCCGGCAGATGGGCGTTTCCCCCGTTCTGGCATCATTTTCTTTCCATGTGGTTATTCCTATGAAAACGGCCAAATATATTGACATAATGCCGCCCAATTGTTAGAATAGCAGTTGTATATATCCATCTGAGCATCTTGCGATTCCTCGGAATTCTTTTTTCGATTCTTCAAAAAAACATAGGTGGGAACAACAATGTATCATTGTCAGATTCATTTTTATCTGACCGGTCATCATCGCGGCCTGTTGGAACGAATCAAGGAGATCCCTCCCCTGGACCATTTTACACATGAGTTTTCGGAGAGCAGCGAACCAGATCCGCTTTTAGCTGGAAACGCGGATGTCATTTTTGCTGTTCTTCAGGGTGCGGACGCTGAAAATATAGTGGGACGGCTGAACATGTACCGGCGGGAGGAATCTCAGCTCATTCTGCTGACGGACAAGGAGCAGCTCAACACGCTGTTTTCCGTGTTCTCCGGCGTGGAGGACATTTGGACGCTGCCCATGACGGAGATGGAGTTGTTTTTCCGTTTCCGGAAGGGGCAGGAACGGTTCCGGCAGAGCAGGGACTTCTGGCAGACCAATCAATATCTGGAAGCTACTATCAACAGTATTCCCAGCCTCATCTGGTACAAGGACAAGAACGGTATTCACGAAAAGGTCAATGACAGCTTCTGCAAAACGGTCAACAAAACCAAGGAGCAGGTACAGGGCCAGGGGCACGCCTACATTTGGGATGTGGAACACGATGATCCCGCCTGTATTGAGTCAGAGCGGGAGGTCATGAGAAGAAGAGAGACCTGTGTTTCCGAGGAAATTGTTCAGACACGGGATGGAGCCAGACTGCTTACGACCTACAAATCCCCCCTGTACGATCTGGATGGAAGCGTCATGGGCACCGTGGGCGTGGGTATTGACGTGACCCAGGAGCGGGCCTACGAGCAGGAGATCATCAGGAAAAATCAGACGCTGGAGGCCATTTTCACCACCATGGACTGCGGCGTGATGTGCCATACCCTGGACGGCAGGCAGATTCTCAGCGTCAACCGGGCAGCGCTCAACATTCTCGGATACCAGTCCCAGGAGGAGCTTACAGAGAGCGGTTTTCACACCGTGGCCTCTTCTGTCTTGGAGGAGGACAAGGAGCGGCTCCGGGACTGCATCCTGTCCCTAAAGACGGTGGGAGACAGCGTCAGCACGGAATACCGGGTCAGACACAAGGACGGAGAAACCCTCCATGTGATGGGAAACATCAAGCTGGTGGAGGAGAACGGAGAGCGGTTCTATCAGCGCTTTCTGCTGGACTGCACCGCCCAGAAGCTCCGGGAAAAGGAGGAGCGGCTGAAGCAGGAGCGGCGTCAGATGGAGCTGATTCACGCCCTGAGCATCGACTATAATCTGGTCTGCGTGTTCAACCTGAACACGGGAACCGGAAGCGCCCTTCGGATTGGCGACAAGCATGGTGCGATGCTGTCCGAGCTCTTTGAAGGGCCCCTGTCCTTTCAAACGAGCATGGACCAGTACATTGAGGAGTTTGTCCACCCGGACGACCGGGAGCTCCTCCGGCAGGCGGTCTCTGCGGATAACCTGCGCGAGGTGCTGACTGAGCAGAATACGCATTATGTCAATTACCGCAATATTGTGGACGGGAAGCTGGAGTATTTCCAAATGAAGGCCGTGCGGGCTGGTGTGTGGAACAAACATCAGAGCGTTGTCCTGGGCTTCCGGAGCGTGGACGCGGAAACCCGAAATGAAATGGAGAAGAAGGGGCTTCTGGAGGACGCGCTGATGCAGGCCAACCGGGCCAGCAGAGCCAAGAGCGTTTTCCTTTCCAACATGTCTCACGATATCCGCACGCCCATGAACGCCATCGTGGGTTTTACCGCTTTGGCGATCACCCATCTGGACAGAAAGGATCAGGTGGAGGAATACCTCAAGAAAATTATGGCCTCGGGAAATCACCTGCTCAGCCTCATCAACGATATTCTGGACATGAGCCGCATTGAAAGCGGAAAAATTCATCTGGAGGAGGCACTTTGCAGCCTGCCGGACATTCTGCACGGGCTGCGAAACATCATTCAGGCGGATATCCACGCCAAACAGCTGGAGCTGTACATCGACATGGTGGATGTTCTGGATGAGGACATCTATTGTGACAAGCTGCGGCTGAATCAGGTCCTGCTGAATCTGCTCAGCAACGCGGTGAAGTATACGGGGGCGGGCGGAATTGTCAGCGTCCGCATCACGGAAAAGCCAGGCGCGCCCAACGGCTGCGCCAACTATGAGTTCAGCATCAAGGACACAGGAATTGGCATGAGCAAGGAGTTTGTGGACCACATCTTCGAGCCCTTCGAGCGGGAGCGGAATTCCACCATCAGCGGCATCCAGGGAACCGGTCTCGGCATGGCGATCACGAAAAACATTGTGGACATGATGAACGGCTCTATTGAGGTGAGAAGTGAGCAGGGTGTGGGGACAGAGTTCCGGGTTGGCTTCACCTTCCGGCTCCATGCCGGTCCGAAGGCGCCCCAGACCATTCCAGAGCTGAAAAACTGCCGGGCATTGGTGGTGGACGATGATTTCAACTCCTGCGACAGCGTATCCTACATGCTTCAGCAGATCGGTCTGCGGGCAGAGTGGACCCTGTCCGGCAAGGAAGCGGTTCTGCGAACCCGGCAGGCGGTCATGCGGAATGATAACTATTCTGTGTATATCATTGACTGGCTGCTTCCCGATATGAATGGAATTGAGGTAGCCCGCCGGATCCGCAAGGAGATGGGGGAAGAGGTTCCCATTATTGTGCTGACGGCCTACGACTGGTCCGACATTGAGGAGGAGGCCAAGGAAGCCGGAGTGACGGCGTTTTGCAGCAAGCCGCTGTTTCTGTCGGAACTGCGGGACTGCCTGCGCTCCGTCTCGGTCAAGGGCGAGCCTCGGGAAGAAGAGGAAGAAATCACCGCGGTTGAATTTGTCACCGGGCGTATCCTGCTGGCAGAGGACAACGAGCTGAATCAGGAAATTGCGGCCGCGATTTTGGAGGAAGCCGGATTTTCCATTGAAATAGCGGCTAACGGGCAGATTGCGGTAGAAATGCTGGAAAGATCCCAGCCGGATTACTATCAGTTGGTGCTGATGGATGTTCAAATGCCGGTGATGGACGGCTACGAGGCCACGAAAAAAATCCGCGCTCTGGATGATAAGCGGCTGGCGTCGATTCCCATTCTGGCGATGACCGCCAACGCCTTTGAAGAGGACCGGCAGACTGCTCTGCTGTGCGGGATGAATGGACATATCGCAAAGCCGATTGATATCAAGGTTTTGTTTGACACAATGAAAGCGGTTTTGACCTGACAACAGGCAAACGGCGAGGGCAGGCTTTGGAACAAGCCTGCCCTCTTATTTTCCGTCAAACTACATGTTTTCTACCGGTTTTCTACCAGAGGAATCCCCGGAATCCATTGGGGAACAATGGATTCCGGGTTCGTGATTTTCCACAAATTTTAAGTTTTTTCTACCAGCTTTCTACCAAACGCAACTTTCAAGGGACCAAACCTGCGGTTTGGTCCCTTTTTTCGCTCGGTTTGATCGTTTTTCGGAGACTGTAAGGAGTGTTATACCGGCCTGAGAACCTTTTTTGGCCGGTTTTCCGCTCTTTTGCCGAAAAATATCGAAGGAGGAAACAAATCCATGAGAAACCTCAAAAAGGTGCTCTCTCTGGTTCTGGCCCTTGCGATGGTCCTC
>JAAWCD010000074.1 GCA_022793095.1 Oscillospiraceae bacterium
GAGGACCATCGCAAGGGCCAGAACCAGAGAGAGCACCTTTTTGAGGTTTCTCATGGATTTGTTTCCTCCTTCGATATTTTTCGGCAAAAGAGCGGAAAACCGGCCAAAAAAGGTTCTCAGGCCGGTATAACACTCCTTACAAGCTCCGAAAAACGATCAAAACGAGCGAAAAAAGGGACCAAACCTGCGGTTTGGTCCCTTAAAAGTTGCGTTTGGTAGAAAGCTGGTAGAAAAAACTTAAAATTTGTGGAAAATCACGAACCTGGAATCCGTTGTCCCCCAATGGATTCCGGGGATTCCTCTGGTAGAAAACCGGTAGAAAACATGTAGTTTGACGAAAGAAAACCCGGGGGACATGTTGCTGCATGTCCTCCGGGTTTCTGAAGCCCAGTTTGAAGTTCTTTTTGATTCTTTTTCTTTCAAGAAAAAGAATTACTCTGCCACGTTCTCACAAAAGCGCATGAGGATTGCTGCAACCTGGGCGCGGGTGGCACTGCCGCCAGGAGCCAGAATGTTGTCTCCCATGCCGGAAATCAAACCGCTTCCAACAGCCCAACTCATTGCCTCCACCGCGTAATCCGATACGCTGGCGCCGTCTGTAAACTGCGCCAGTGAACCCCACGCGCTGGTATCGTACCCCTTGCTCTGAGCATAGCGGTACAAAATAGCCGCGAGCTGTTCACGTGTAATCTCGCGATAGGGCCCAAACAGGCCGGTGTCATACCCCAGCACAATACCGTTGGCCGCAGCCCACGCCACTCCGGCAGAGTAATACTCTCCATCCGGCACATCGGGGAAGGAGGACGGCACTGCCGCAGGCGTGCCCTCCAGACGGTGGAGCACTGTCACAATCATGCCGCGGGTGGTGGTGGTGTCAGGACTGAAGGTAGACGGCGTGGTGCCGGACATCATGCCCCGCTGGTACACATACCGCACATACTCCACAAACCAGTCGTCATCCAGCACATCGCTGAAGGGAAGGGTGGGCGGAGTTGGTTCCTCGGACTCCTCTGGAGGAACGTCCGACGGGAGGAAACTGCCCTTCACCGTCACGCTCTCTCCGGGCATCTGGAAGGAAAAACGCCGCTGGGTTACTTCGGTCAACTCCACATCCTGACCTTTTCGGGTGGTGACGCTCAGGCTGTCCAAACGGAACCCGCTGTCCGGCTCTACCGTCACCGTCACTGTCGCCCCCCGCTCGTACCGCTCTCTGCTGACCTTGATCGATCCGTGCTCCGAAGACTGAACCTCCACCCGATAGCGGGTGACCGTCTCATTGCCCCCCGTCTCCGACTCATCCGGCCGGCCCGGCCGGTTGTCAGCACCAGTGTTTTCAGTGGTGATTGGAACCTGGTTTACAGCATCCAGCTCCTTCAAATTCCGGTCCAGCAGCGTCAATTCCGCGCTGTCCAGGGCATCCCAAAAGGCCCGATCCAGCTGCAGACTGCCAAGAGTCAGTTCCGTTCCCTCGTTCAAAGGGGTACGGGCAGTCAGATAAATCGTAATCCGGGTGTCCCTGCCCTCCTGACTGACAAGACAGTCGGGGCTGTACACATCTGAACGGTTCAAGTCAGGGGTGAACCCGGCGCTGTCATAGCTGCCGCTCAGGGTCAGCTCCAGCTGGACCGAGTATACATGCTCGTCCGGCAGTCCATCCAGCACAAGCTGGGCCGATGTGTTGTTCCGGCCTCCCTGCACCACCAGGGTGGGCCCGGCGGCGGCGGCGGGAGCCGCCAGGCCGCCGGACAGAGCCAGCGTAAGCAGAAGGGACAAAAGTGCGCGTTTCTTTTTCACAGGCAATCACTCCAATACAACGATAGGCAGGCCGCTTCCGCCGGGGCTGTTGATCCATGCGCTCTCCGCAGAGATCCGCTGACTGTCCGCGCTGTCCGGCAGGTCAGTGCGGGAAAGCACAGCTTGAATCCGGCTGGGCAGCAGGTTTTCAGCGTGGCAGTTCTGCTCGCCGTCCTTTCCCTGAAGCTCCGCCTCCTTCTGTACATTGGGGACGAAAATGAAGATGCCGTCGCTGATGTCGCTGACCTCTCCGTCTTCCGGGACCTCCGCGAACAGGAGGGCGTAGCCGTCCAGATACCGCTCCACCGAATCAGTTTCCACTGCTTCTCCGGCTTCGTTAATGCTGGATGTCTGGAAAATGCCCTTGATCTTGACCGTGTTGTACACCGGATCACCCCGGTAGGTGCCCAGAATCACCAGCGTGTCCTTGGGAATGATCTGTTCCGCGCCGTTTTCATCCGTGTAAGAATAGTCCGCTGCCAGACGGCCCACCGCGCCCGTTTCCGATTCCAGGAACGCCACGTCGTCGCCGGCAAAGCTGATCAGCTCGATCTTCGCGTTCTCCGGCACATTGGTCACTGTGATGGTCTCCGGCGAATAAGTCCAGATGCGGGTGTCGCTCTCCTCCGCGCCGGGCTTCTGGAAGTAAGTCACAAAGCTGTCCTTGTCGTCCGCCGCCAAATTGTGGGCCTCATCCCAGGCGCCGGAGCGGGCCGGGATAGATTTCCCGTCCACCTGAACGACCGCAGCAAACGCGCCGCCGGTCAGCACATCGCCGCCGGTCAGCTTCAGGCCGGTCACCGGGGTCTTCTCCTTCATTGTAATGACCACCGTGCCGTCAGCAGACCGCTCGCCTGTCGTATAAAGGCTTTCATCCACCGTCTTGTCATAGGCAATCCGGATGGTTCCGGTACCAGCGGCCGCGCCGATTCGATTGCCCAGGGTGTCGTAGGCGGCCACCTCATAGGTGTAAGTCCGGTGGTTGCCGGAGCCGATGACATCCGTATAGGTTCCGCCCTTCTCATCCGCGATGACAAAGGCAATGGACTGGCCGTTGCGGAGAATCTCGTAACCCTGGACCTTGCCGGCGGCCAGCGCCGTGCTGAAGGTCAGTTCAACGCTCCTGTCGCCGGTCTTTTGCGCCTGCGCCGTCACCGTTCCAGCTCCAGCAGCCACTCCGTTCAGCCGGTCTCTCCGGCTCTGGTCGTTGAGATACCAGACGGCGCGGTCTTCCGCTCCGTACCCTTTCAGGGTATTCTTTGTGCTGTCGCTGAGAGTCATGCCCCAGCGGGTAAAGAACTTCGTCAGGTCCTTCTGAACTACGCCGGAAGCGGTCAGAGCCACCTTGTCGTCGTAGGAGGCCGCACCGCCGGTATAGGTCCCGGCCTTCCAGGCTTTGAAGAACTGGTTGTAGAACCACATGGGACCGTGCTCATCGTTCTCCGCGCCGTCATAGGCCAGGTGAAGCTGCCAGTACAGCCCCAGCTGAACAAACACATCGCCCGCCGCGCCGGGATCGCCCTGAGCGGTCTTATTGAACATGGCGGCATACTTGTTGCTGGCCTCCAGCCGGGACGTTCCGGTGTTATTCGTTCCGTCGCAGGTCTGGACCATCAGGGAATAGATGTTGTTGGTGATCTCCGCCTTGCCCAGTTTGTCCATGTTGTGGCCGATTTCGTGGGCGATGCCCCAGCCGAACAGCCCGTTGGGCCAAGCCGGATTGTCCTTGTCCACAGGTCTGCCCGTGACCATGCCGCCGCAGGAGCCGTAGCCGATGCCGATGTGGTTTCCAGCGGCGTACATGAACGCGCCGGAGAACATGGTCATGCAGCGGATATTCTGACGGGTCTGCATGTCATTCTTATCATAGGTGCTGTCAATGCCCTGGGTGGTCTTGCAGATGTGCATGATATCTTCCCAGGCCAGAACCGTCTGGTAAATGGTGTCAATCTTGCCGTCCCGGCCGCTCTGGCCTAGGGCGCTCTTCACCGCCGCGGCGGGCAGGGAGAGGAGAACCACAGGCGTGGAGATTTCCGTTACATTCCGGTAATCTGTCTGGGGGCTGGAGATGTTGGTCCGGGTCAGGTAGGCGTCCAGCTCGTCCACATAGGCCCCGATAGTATTTTTGCGGGCCTCTTCGTCCATCTTGTACCAGTTGGACAGCTCCAGCACGGGAATATCAATGCCACGGCGGACATGAAGCTTAATGCTGTCCGGGCTGCCGCCGCCGTAGGTGAGATACAGGCTGCCGCCCTTGCTCATTTCGGCCCGGTTTTCCAGCGTGGGCACCCGCAGGATGTTGCGGCCGTTGTGGAGCGTACCCATGCTGGCCTGCCAGCCGGAGACCTCGCTGTTGTACTGGGTGGCGTAGACCGTCACCGTCTCCCCTTCGGGAATACCGGAAACATAAATGGTGATATCCTTTCCGGCCTGGGCCGTGACGCCCAGCGGCTGGAATACGCTGCCGCCCTGGCTGTACTTGCTGTCGGCAGCTCCGCTGCGGGACTCAATCCCGTGGAGGACCGCGCCGCTGGTGGAGCCGTTCAGCAGCTCCCGGGCCAGGGCCAGCTCATCCGCCAGCACGTCCGTGTTGAAGTAGTAGTTCTTTTCCGCCTGGAGCCGGTTTTCCAGCTCCGTGATCCGCTCCGCGGTCACGCCGGAAACCAGCGCATCGTGGAGGCCGTCCTTTCCGCCCTCAAAGAGGTTTCCAATCTCGTCCACCAGGTTCTTGGTGGGGTCGTACCGGACGAACATCAGCTCAGAACAGCTGACATTATGACCATCATAGCCCGTCTGCTCCGCGGCTACACTGATCTTGACCACGTTTTCCGCCGGGTCAAAGGGCATAATCGCAAAGCGGTCGCTGGGAATGGTGCCCTGGTTGGGAATGGCAGGCCAGGTGTGAACGTCTCCGCCGCCGCCGCCATTGTCCTGTCCGCCCCGATTGGGGTCGGGCACAAGCAGATGGCCCTTCTGGCTCAAATCCTCGCCCTCATACCAGACCTGAACGCTGTAGGCCCGCAGGAAGGTGGGATACCGGCCATCCAGCCGGGGCACCCAGATAACGGCGCTCAGGTCCACAGGCTCCTTGAAGGTGACTTCCACATGCTCATTTCCGTTCCAGTTGTTGCTGGCGGTCCAATGGGTGCGGTAATCGTTGTCAATCATGTTTTCCGGAACAAAGGGCTTGTCCGCGGTATAGGCCGAGGCCAGGTAGTTTTTGGGGTCGGCCAGCTTCACGCTCTCAATCAGGCTGGCGTCCAGCAGGCTGTCAACAGGAATCCCCTCGGGCCGGGAATAATCCGTCTCCTTGGGCGTACCCTCGGCAATGGCGGATTTGGGACCCTCGCCGCTGTCATTCCAGGCGGTCACATAAATCGAGTAGGTGACGCCGTTGGTCAGCCCGGAAATGGTGACGCTGGTCTGAACCAGATCGCCGCCGGCCTGCTGCCACTGGCTGGCGCCCTTCTCCTGATAGAACACCTTGTAATAGAGCGCGGACTTCGCCGCCTTCCAGGAGACGGCCAGCTGTCCATCCAGCGGGGAGACGGAAACCATGTCCACCCGGTCCGGAGGCCCGGAGGGCTGGGGCGCGGCGGTGACTTCCTCAGAGGGGCTGCCCTCCCAGCTGCCATCGATGGGCGTGATGGTGAAGACATAGGTTTTCAGGTTCTCCAGGCCGGTGACGGTGGCCTGGGGCACGTCCACCCGGAGCTCCTGAGCGGCGTTGGAGCTGCCCTGAAGCCAATAGCGGACTCGATAACCGGACACGTTGGGCAGCTCGTCCCAGCGCAGGCTGACAGACTCGTTCCCTGGCTCAGTCCGGATGTTGGACACCGTGCTGTAGGGCGCGACCGGGTTTTCCGGTACAATATCCTTGAGGAACTCGATGGTCTCCAGCACGGCAAAGCTGCCGCCCTCCGTCTGGGTCACGGTGATGGTGACTTTTTTCACCGGCACCCGCTTGCCCAGCTTAATGGTAATGACGTTTTTGCCCGGCGTGGCTCCAGTGGCCTGGGGGCCCTCGGGCACGGTGTGGTCAAAGGGGATGGCGATTTGGTTTCCCTTGCTGTCCTCCACCAACACGCTGCCCTTCAGGGGGGAGCCGCTGCCGTCGGGCGCGGTGATTTGAAGCTCGGAGATCTCGATCTCCTTTGTCAGGGGGAGGGTAAGCTGAATATCGCCTTCAGCCTCCAGCTTCACGCCCGCGCCGCCCGGCTGGAAGAGGCTGTCCAGATCGCCGGTGACCGTAATGTCCTGCTCCGCCAGTCCAGCCAGGGCCGCGGCGGTGTCCACTGGCGGGGCCAGGAGGGAGGTTTCCAGACATTCGGCGCTGCCCTGAGCGGCCAGCTGGCGGTTGATGTATGCGAGGTCAATAATGTCAATTTTACCGTCGCCGTTCAGGTCGCAGGTCTCCAGGTCCTCCGAACGGGTGGAACCAAGGGCCTTTGAGAGGGCGGAGCGGTCCTGCTCGTTCACCTTGTTGTCACCGTTGACATCGCCCAGGGTGAAGGTGGCGTCGCCGGTGCCCAGAATCAGGTGGCGGTTACAGTCGCCTAAAGGGATATCCTGGGTATAGGTGGTGTACCCCCGGCCGGTGAAGCGGAGGGCATAGCTGCCCTGGGGCAGGTCCTGAACGGAGAGCTCCAGCCAGCCGGGCCACTGTCCGCCGCCCAGGCTGCCGCCGTCGGAGTTCCGGGCGGAGACGGCGGCGGGGAAGCCGCCGAGGCTGGCCGCGGAGGTCACTTCCGCCAGGGGAAGGGAGCCCAGGGACTTGCCGTCCCGCAGGAGCTCCACCTGAACGTTCCGGCTCTGGAGGGCGCTCAGGCTCTGGGCATAGTCGATACGAAGGGTTGCGGTGATGCTGCCGGTCAGGGGTTCCGGCGGGCTGGCCGCGAGCGCCGGGGCACTCATGGAGCCCAGAAGCGACGCCGCGAGCAGCGCGGACAAGAGCCGCACACGTAGTTTCATGGTTCAACGTCCTTTCTTCATGGGTGGTTAAATTTACCCCCTCATTATATCACTTCTTTTCTTGAAAGAAAAGAAGCAAAAGAACTTTAAGCTGGCGGTACTGCGGCGGGAGGCCGGGAGTGCCCTGCCCTTCGGGGCGTGGGGCGTGATTCTGGCAGGAAAGTGCATACAAAATGGGAAAAGGTTCCGCAAAAACGGAGCCTTTTCCCATTTGCACCATGTTATTGAGACACAGTTTAAAGTTCTTTTCGGTTCCTTTTCTTTCAAGAAAAGGAACAAAGAAAAAGGAGGTCAACATCATGTCATCCAACAAAAGCCAAAACCTCAAGCTCCACCTCTGGGAGCCGGAGGACAATTTCCTGCGGACGGAGTTCAATGAGAACTTCGCCGCCATTGACGCGGCGGTGAGGGCTGTGCGTGAGATCGCAGAAATGGCGTACTCTCCAGAGCAAAAGCCCTATGTGACAGGCAGCTACACCGGCAATGGCGGAAAACTGGAAATTAACCTTGGCTTCAAACCCAGGTTTGTGATTACAGTCAGCATGAGGTCTCATTATGCATCTGGACAGCCTAACAGTTGGACGCATTATTTTGCGATGAGTGGCGGAAATCTCCAAGGTGAGCAACTGATGCTGACCAGCAATGGTTTCTCTGTCTCTGGAACAAATTGGCCTAACACTTGTGATTCAGGGCGAATTTACGATTATATCGCATTTCATTAAAAGAGGATACTCCCCAAGGGCAGAACCCTTGGGGAGTATTGACCACAATAATCAGAGAATCAGCTTACGGTTATGGTCGCACCATTTACCACGCGAACCGTCATGGTATTATCAGTTTCCGCAACGCCTGCAAAAACCGGGGTGATTTCAAACACCACACTCTGATCAGGGATCAGCAAGAAGCAGAATGTGCCGATGTCATCCCACGCGTATCCACTTGCTGTCTTCGTCCAGACACCGCCGCTGTTGGTGATATTCCCGCCAGCGCCATACAACGCTAGCGCGGGATTCTTCTGTACGATCTTGAAAGTGTACCCCGTAAAATTGTATGTCTCAGGAATAAACTTTGTCAGATCGATTGACGTAGCGGCATAGGCACTACCTCCAGCGTTAGCGGGAGTGCCCATAATATTATCATTGAACTTGTTGAAGTCAGTGATATTATTGGTGACACTGCCACTGATGGTGACACTGCCGCCGCCATCTTTATCGACCTCGTAAGCGCTTTCCTCAGGAATCAGAGCATCCGCATGCTCTTTCTCCGCTTTTTCAGCGTCAATAGTACCCTGAGACTTGACGCTCAGCTCGGTGTACACAACATCCACCATATTGGTGGCGCGGATGGTGTACTCCTTACTACCGTCTGCGTTCAAAGCGCCTTCAATAATCTCAAGGTCCGCATTCGGATTTGTGGTGTACGCGGGCTCGCCATAGCCATTGGCAACCGTGAATTTGACTTCAGCCGTCCGATTCTCAGCGAGAACATTTTGGCCCTTGACACCATTAACGTCTGCATCGGGAGCAGACAGCGTAATTCCGTCAGCCGGTTTTCCGCCATTTACGCTCAGGGACAATTTATACGGCCTGACTATAGCATCTTCCTCAACAGTATACGGACCAGCAAGGACGTAGGTAGTACGCTTCCAGGGATCAACAGCCGCACCGCCAGCCCAGGTGATTCTCTCGCTGGAAATCCATGTGCGCTGATTCTTGGCGGTTGTAGTAGCGGCAAAGTCAGTCCACTCCATGCCCTGTGCAACGCCGCCGCCACCGTTGACACCATTACCAGCGGCGACAAGGAACCACACCTTGGAACCCTTCTCAAGGCTATAGCCAGCAGTGGTGCCATCATTAGTCGAGGCTGCGATCGCGTCAGTCGGATCAGAGGAAGCGAGTACCATAATTCCGGCAGTATTTTCGAGCTTCACACTCAGCGCGACAGGATTTTTGAGCGTCTTGGTGCCGAAATAGTAGGTCTTCACGATGTCGCCGTTCTCGGAGGTCACAACGACGCGTACGCTCGTGATCTGGTCAATGCGCCATCTATAATAGGTATCGCCGGAAGTGATCACATCGCCCTCGGTTGTGAAGTTGTGATCGTCCACATCAGTCCAATACCAAGTCATAGTGGCCTTGCTGTCCGACTTCTTGACACGTGCCTGGAATTCGGGCAGAGTGAGCTTGTCTTCCGAGGGGAAGTTGGATTGACTCTCAGCCGCGAGGTTTGTAAATGTACCGGTCTTCTCTCTGTCATAGCTCAGACCGGCCACATCAGAGGCAGCTTCCTGAACCAGCTTGTAGATCTGGACTTCATCCTTCTCATCAACGAAGGTCAAGGTGTAGGTTTCGCCATCCTTGTTCGGAGTGACGTCCTTCACGGTGTTGCCCCTGCTGTCAACGACCTTGACACTGGTGGCATCCTTGACTTCCAGATTCTTTTCGTGGGCAGTGTCAGCCGCCCAGTCGGAAGCGGTCTTCCAATCAACAGTGATGGTGGTACCGCCCGTCACATCAGGCGTAGTGTCGCCATAGAAGCTGACAGCTGCCTTGTTCTTCTCCTTGTCCACAGGCTTGACGTTATCCCAAACAATCTGAGCGAAGTTGCGGTTGTTCGGCGTGGTGTCCGCGCCAGTGTAGTCAAGGCTGCTGTTGATCATGTTGGCGAAAGACACGGCGTACACGATGTTGTTGCCGCTGTAGCGGATCAGAACATCGTTGTAGTTGGCGTCGTACTTGGTCGCGCCGCGGTCGGGCAGCTGGAACTCACGGTCCAGAGTGCCGCGCTCCACGCGGTCCACATACTCATACAGAACGTCTCTCCAGGAGGTCTGCTTATCCAGCTTGGCCTCAATGCCGGAGTCGACGCCGCGATAGCTCAGGTTGTACAGGCCAGTGGTGTCGGTGATATCCTTGTTGACCTCAACCTGCTTGCCGTCCTTGTCCAGATAGACCTTATCGTCATATCCGCCGTCCTTGTCGAAGGTGTAACGGACGACGCCAGCGAAGAGGTCGGAGGCAGTGCCGCGGCTGGTGTTGACGCGGCCCACGGCGTACCGGGCGGTGTCAATGTCCTCATGGTCCATGGTCTTGATGGTGTAGACGTCCTTCTCGTTGGTCTCATACAGGTAGTAGAGGCCAGGCATAACCGTCTTGCCGCCGGCAATGCCGTAAGAGGAAGCGTCGCCGGTCCCAATCACCTGGCCGACGGTCCGGTAGTCAGACTTGGTCAGGTCAACGGTGACGGTCTTCTCGGTGCCGTCCTCGTCGATGATCTGGAGTTCATCCAGCTGGACGCTGCCGCCGACCACGGGCATGTCAACGACAAAGACCTCGCGGGCGCGGCCCTGAGTCTGAGCCTTGAACTCGATCACAACCGCCTCAGCGGTGTAATAGGTGTTGGTGTAGTCGAGGTCGCTGTCGCGGTTGACACGGCTGCCGACCACATAGACGTCCTCGATCAGCTTCTCGTCGTCCTTGGTCAGACGCAGGCTGTTGTAGCCGTTGTAAGCGCGGACGATGGGATCGTTGTTGCCCTGGCCCGGATACACGCAGTAGTAAACAGTGCTGTTCAGGCCGCGGACCTCCACCTTAGAGCCAGTCACAGTGTAAGCGGAACCGGTTCTGGTGTCAGTGGTATAGGTGGTGCCTTCCACATAATCGCGCATGGGAATCTTGTTGTCCTTGGTGGCGATCATGTTGACCATCCGCTTGTTCTGGTTGTTGTAAATCAGATCAACGGGGGTCAGGATGCCGTCCTCGCTCAGAGAAGCGATGATGGTGGTCAGCTTGTTCCCGGCGTTCTCGGCGTTCAGCGCGGTGTTCGCGCCGCCCAGACGCTTGATGAGCTCCCAGCTGTTGTTCTTGCCGGCGTCATCGTCATCGTCATAGATGAACAGGTCGCCGTTCTTCTTGACGTCGCGGTCCACGGTCTCACCGTCGATGTAAGCCTTGACCGCGTACTCACGGCCGCCGCGGGCATAGTTGAACCAGCCGTTGATCAGCAGGGTGTAGGTGCCGCTGGTGGCCTCGGTGAAGGCGGTCAGGTAGCCGTAACGGTCGAAGTACAGGTTGTAGCTGACGCTGCCGGCCAGATTGCGGACGCCGCTCTGGAAGACCAGGTCCTCGTCAATATACTCCTTGACGTCGGACTCAACGTAGTCGTCGCCGTCGGTGGTGGTAGCGGTCCGGGTGTTGCGGTTGACCTTGTCGATCTTGGCGGTCACGGTGTCGCACAGATAGACGTGAGCGATGCCGTCGATGACAGCGTAAACCACGATATCATCCTTGGCCAGGTCGTCATAAGGCGCGTAGGAGTCGATCTTGGACTTGGCGTTGATATCGCTGGACGGAACGTTGTCCAGATACAGGGTGATATTGCCGTTGTCCTTGACGCGCTCCACGTTGGTAGTGTTGTAGATCGTCTTCAGGACGTAATCAACCTCACCATCGCCATTGTAGTCAACGGTCTTGATGTAATTGCCGTTGTCGTTGGAAACGATCTTGTTCTTGGCCAGGTTGGAATCCAGGTAGGTGTCCTGGAACTTGCTGTAAGAGGTTTCGTCGGAAATATCCTTGTTGGACTGCGTGCCGACATAGACTTCGCCGACCTCAATCTTCTTGTTGTCAGCCTCGGCGGTGCCAGTCAGACCAGCCGCGTCAAAGATAGCCTTGATGATCGTCAGGTCCAGAGAAGTGATCTCGTCGCCGGGACGAATAATCTTGTCGTACTTATCAGCAGCCAGGGTGCCGCCGTTCGGCTTGTCCTTGCCGCCGTTGGCCTTGATCTGGGCGGACAGGCCGGCCAGGTCCTCAAAGCCCTTTACCTTAGCGGCTTCGTCCAGCTGAGACAGAGTGACAGTGTAGCCGATGCGGTAATCGGAAGTGGTGGAGTAACCGATGTCATAGTTGACAAAGTACTCCGTATTCTTGGTGAGAGAATCCTTGCTGATGGCATTCTCAAAGTCCTTGCTGCTGGTGATATCACCCTTGGCCGTGTACTCGTTGACAACGTTCAGATCGGTGGACTGATCGTTGCCGAAGAGAATCCGGTTGCTGGTGGTATCACGGTAGACGATGATGGACTCACCGACCTGCTCCAGGGAGGTGGACAGGTTAACGGTGTACTCCTGGTTGGTGGGCATGTTGTCGGTGCCCAGAGCGCGCACGCGAGTGCGGCCGGCAGCCAGGGGGTCTTCGCCATACAGATCAGCCCACTCGTTGGCGACCACGACGCCGACGATCTTCTGGGCGTTGAACTTGGACTCCAGAAGGGTCTGCTGATAAGCGTTAGCACCGGAGCCGATCCAGAGGTTAGCGGTGTTGCCAACATAGTTCTGAACCATGGGCAGGCTCAGAGCATTGTACAGCAGCTGAGCGACCTGCTCACGGGTAACAGGCACGCTGGAGCTGATCTCGCCCTGGAGGTTGTCGAGGAGCTTCAGGGTGTTGGCCTTGGCCATGGTGTTGATATCCCAGCCAATGCCCTTGAACTGCTCAACGTCAGCATTGTAGCCCAGGGTGGTCATGACCATCTTGGCGGCCTCAGCGGCAGTCACGTCAGCCGAGGGATCGAAGATACCGTTGCCCTTGCCGGAGACGATGCCCAGGCTGGTGCAGTACTCGATGTAGCTCTCCGCCCAAGCGGCAGAGGGGTTGTTGCGAATGTCGGTGTAGGTGGGGACAGGCTTGGTGGCGTCAACGATCATGTTGTCGCCGCCGGCCAGGATCCGGCAGATCATGGTGGCCATTTCCGCACGGGTCACATTGCCGGTGGGATTGAACGTCGCA
>JAAWCD010000006.1 GCA_022793095.1 Oscillospiraceae bacterium
AATTAAGAAAAGACCTTGTTGAAGAAATGGCTGATGTTCTGATGTATTATAATGATGTTATGCTTTGTTATGGAATATCTGCTGATGAATTAAAACAGGCATACACTGCAAAGTTTGAAAAGAATATAACACGTTGGTAAACTTCAGTTTGTGTGGGGGCATCTTTTGGGTAAAATCCCCCTTGACAAATGCGATCTTGGGAGAAAGACGGGGGCAACCGCTGTCCAGTGGTTCTGAAATTCAGGGTCTCAAAACAGGCTGGCGAATTTCAGATCCATCGCCTGCCGGTAGGGCACGCCGAAGTGAGCGTAGGCCGCGAAGTAGAACAGCATATCCCTGGGCGCGGGGCAGTCCGGAAAATCCCCGCCCAGAATCCGGTTCAGCCGCTCCCGGTCCCCAAGGGTCCAGCAATCGTTGGCAATCCGTTCGACCTGCCTGGCGGCAGATTCCGGACTCATTTGCAGAATCCTTGCCACTTCCGGATAGATATCCTTCGTCACCAGAATGTCCTCAATCGGCTTCTCAACAGCAAATGAGTGCTGAATCACGCAGTCTACCGCACAGGCGAAGGGCCGTATTTTTTTGCGGCAGGGGCCGAGAACGGAACGGACCAGAACCTCAGAAGAAGTCATGGGAAATATCACCTCTAAAAAATGAATGCTTCCATGATAGACCAAAACCGCTCTTTTTCGACGAAATACAACGCAACTAGACAGAATACCCAGTATATTACTTTTTCAAATCGGGAACGGTAAGGTCAGGAGGGATGTGCGCCTGCCATAGGATAGAGATTACCTTGTAATATAATTTTAATAATTACATTATATCGTTTTGCTATTGATATTTAGGCCGGTGTGTGGTATCATACAAACAGACAAACAGAAAATGAAATGGGAAGCAGGTGATCCTGAATGTACAGTGAACAAGCATTGCCTCGGGTCCTTTCCTCCACTCAGCGGAAGCCCCGGCACAAGCTGAAGGGGGAGCAGGGACGGGATCCTTATGACGGGCTGAGGCCCTGGTCGGCTGTCACCCATGGCGTTGGTATTCTGCTGGCTGTAGTTGGAACGTTTTTCCTCATGCTCCGCTCTGTTTACCTGGCCTCCACCTGGCATGCGGCGGCCTATTTTGTCTATGGGGCCACCATGTTCGCCCTGTATACAGCCTCCACCCTGTATCACTGCCTCAACGTCAGTGTTAAGGGCCGGATGCTGCTGCGGAAGCTGGACCACACCTCCATCTATCTGTTGATTGCCGGAACCTATACGCCCATCTGCCTGACCGCCCTCCGGGGGCCTTGGGGCTGGTCGCTGTTCGGCGTCATCTGGGGCCTGGCGGCGGCGGGCATTGTGCTGGCCTTTGCCTGGATTATGGCGCCTCGCTGGCTCACCGCCGGCATCTATCTGTTTATGGGCTGGCTGGCTCTGGCCGCCATTTACCCCCTGACCCAGGTGCTGACTCCGGCGGGGATGTTCTGGCTGGTGCTGGGCGGGGTGCTGTACACCATCGGCGGCGTCCTGTACGGCTTGAAGTGGCCGGGCCGGGACAACCCACGCTTCGGCTGTCATGAAATTTTCCATGTCTTCATCCTTCTGGGCTCCATCGCCCATTACGTGCTGATGTTCCAGATTTGAACGCTTAAGGAACCGCTGATGAGAAGCTGTGACGGCTGACACGGCCTCTGAAGCGTATGTGGAACTGCCAAACGCCCCCGTGCAGCGGCCGCTGCACGGGGGCGTTTGATGTTCAGGTCCGGAAGTCTCCAACTTATGACAGTCCGCCTCTTTTCAAACCGCTTTCTTTCTGCTATACTGATACGGACCATATGAGGGATGCACAGCAGATGAAATCAATCCAAAATCTGTTTTAGCAAAACCAGTGTGAAAGGAGAAGCCTTCCTCATGACGACGAAAGTATTCCGGTCCCTGCTGGCCCTGGCGGCTGCGGCAGCCATGGTGCTGGCCGCCTGCGCTCCCACGGAAGCCGCTCCCGATTCCAACGGCGGCGCGCTGACCTGCACCCTTTGGAGCAGTTATCAGCGTTTTTGGGACCTGGCCGCTCAAACCTATCCGGAGATTGCGCTGGAGTTTGACGCCTACGCCGGCGCCAACAGCACCGGCTACAGCTGGGCGCAAATGCGGGCCGGAGACATACCGGATATCTTTATCACCACCCAGATCCTGGACGAGGAGCTGGCCAAGGAACAGCTGGTGGACCTGTCCTCCTATGAGTTCGCCAACGGCTTTTCCACCGGCCTCCTGGACCAGGTGTCCATTGACGGCGGCATCTATCTCCTGCCGGTCAGCACCGCCTTCTACGGCATCTTCTACAACAAGACCCTGATGGAAGAGCACGGCTGGGCGCTGCCGGAGGATTTCAGCCAGCTGGAGGAGCTGTGCGCCCAGATCCGAGAGGCGGGGCTGATTCCCGGCGTCTTGGGCACGCAGCTGACCGGAGGACCTTTTTCCACCGTGTTCAACCTGGCAAAGACCAGCTGGCTCACCACCCCGGAAGGGGCCGGCTGGGAGCGGGACTTTCTGGCCGGACGGGCCTCCGCCGCCGGACGGTGGGAGGAGACGATGGACTATGTGCAGCGGTACATCGACATTGGCATGCTTACCGTGGACCCGGAGGACCGGGGCAACCCGGCCCTGGTGCTGGACTATCTGGGCAACCGGAAGGCCGTGTTCTGCACGGCTGTGATGACGGTCAATATCACCCAACTGCCGGACACCGGGGACCAGCTTGGCATGATGCCTTTTATCAGCGAGGACGGCGGCAAAAACAGTTACATGTACAACCCCAATTCCTATATCGGCATCAGCAAACGGCTGACAGAGCCGGGCAATGAGGAGAAGCTGGAGAACGCACTCAAGCTGCTGTCCCTGCTCTTCTCTCCGGAGGGACAGAGCGAGTTTATCTCTGAGGAGACCCCCTGCTTTTTGAGCGTGCTGGACAGCGCCGTCCTGCCGGAGGACTCCATGATTTACGACGCCCAGCAGGCCATGCGCCACGGCCGGGCTTTCCCCATGACCTATTCCGGCTGGTCCGATATTCTCAGCGGCGTAGGGCAGGCCTTCAAGGAGTGGTTCCGGGGGGAGAACGGCACGGACGGCCCCCGATGTATCGCCCGGATGGATGAGCTGCAAACCAGCGCCCTGAACAACCCTGAAAGCCTGATTTTCTGCCAAAGTGAGGCCAGCTTTACGCTGGAGGAAACCGGGGCCCTGGTGGCCAAGGCTCTGGGCAGCGCCACGGGTGCGGACGCAGCCATGGTTCCCATCGGAACCTTTTACAAGGAGGGAATTAGCCTGCACGCCGGTGTTACCGGCAAGCTCTATGCGGGCGGCATCAACGTGGATGTGTCCAACACCATCGCGCCGGGCTACGACGGGGAATATGCCATTCTGACCATGACCGGAGCTCAGGTCAAGGAGCTGGCGGAAACCGGTTTCGACATTGCCGGGGACGGCGCGCCCTTCCCTTATGTGCTGGAGATTCGGGGCGGCGGGGAGCCGGAGGAGGAAACGGTTTACCAAGTGGCCTTCCCCATGAAGAGCTACACCGGCGAGGTGGGGCAGGCTTATGCCGCCCGGGTGGAGAGGGGCTCTGTACGGGCCTTTCTGCAGGAGTGGCTGGCGGAGCAGAAAACGGTCTCTCCGGATGGGAACCTCTGGGAGTGAACGGCTCGCCAGACGGCGCGGGGGATATTGCGTTCTCTTTAGAAATGTAATATAATAGAAACAGAAACGGAGAATCCCGCGCTCCATCACTTGAGTGGAAAAAGGGAAGCGATCAAAATGAAAAAAAGGACCCGGCTTTATCTCCTGGCGTTTCTGGCGCTGCTCCTGCTGTCCGGCTGCAAGGCGGCGGACAAGCGCGAACGGGTGACGGTCGCCTTCTGGAGCGACCAGCTGACAGAGCACTATGGCCAATATCTGTGTGAAACCTTTCCAGAGGTGGAGTTCGAGTTCTATGTGGCCACCAATTCCACGGACTTTTACCGGTTCAAGGAGGCCAGGGGGGACCTGCCTGACATATTGACGGTCCGGCGCTTCTCGCTGAACGACGTATCCGGCTGGCGGGACGCATTGATGGACCTGAGCGATTCCGAGCTGGTCAACGCCTTCCCCCATGCCTATCTTCGGAGCTATACCTACAGCGACGGCACGGTCAACTGGCTGCCCGCCTGCGCGGAGATCGACGGCCTGCTGGCTAACCCTGCCTTGTTTGAGGCCAACGGCCTCCGCCTTCCCACCAACTATCAGGAGTTTGCGGAGGCCTGTACGGTTCTGCGGGAAAGAGGAGTCCGCCCTTTCCAGTCCAATTTCGGCGCGGATTACACCTGCATGGAGCTCTTGCAGGGGCTTTCCGTGGAGCGGATGACCTCTCAGGAGGGCCGGGAATGGCGGCAGCTCTACGAGAGCGGACAGACGGATCAGCTCAGCGTGGAGGTCTGGCTCCCGGTCTTCCAGCGGCTGGCGGAGTTCATAGAGCTGGCCGGAATCGGCCCGGAGGACCTGGACACCAGCACTGGCGGCGTCTTTGACGCCTACCGCCAGAACAAGACGGCCATGATCCGGGGCACCAGCGGCGAGGCCAGCGCTTACGGTGCAGAGGACAGGGCGGTGATGCTGCCCTACTTTGGGACGGTGGAAGAGAATAACTGGTATCTGACCTACCCAGCCTTTCAGGTGGCGGCCAGCGCCAGGGCGGCGGAAAACCCGGAGCGGGAGCAGCTGGTTTTCGATATCATGGAGGCCATGCTGAACCAGGAGGGCCTCCGCCGCATCGCCACCGGTCAGGACATGATCCCATACCATCATGACACGGAGCTGGAGCTTTCGCCCGTTCTGACCGGCTTGCAGCCCTATGTGGACCGGAATCAGCTCTACATCCGGCTGGCCTCCTCAGATATGTTCGCCGCCTCCAAAACGGTGGTGCAGGGAATGATTACCGGGGAATATCCGAACGCCTGGTCCGCCTTTGAGGCATTCAATCAGGCGATGAGGGTCCAAGACGGGGAAGCCGCGATTGCCGCCCATATCGACCAAGCGTATTCCTATCAGTTCCGCCCGGACGGCGGCAGCCCGGCGGCGTCCGCGGTCATGAACTCCCTGCGGGAAGAGCTGGGGACGGAGCTGTTGGTTGGCCAGGCGGTGAACGTGGCCGGGAACATCAGCGCCGGCGATTACACCGAAGCGGAGCTTCGATTCCTGACCATGGGGGAGTCGGTGGATATTTTGCTGTGCGAGGCCACAGGGGAACAGATCTATCAATATCTGAGCGAGGTCCTTACGCTGTCCGGCAAGCGGGGTTCAGTCTGCGGCGACTCCGCCCTCTACGTGTCCAGCGGCTTTGAAATGGAGCTGAGGCGGACAGAGGACGGGTATGCGGTGGAGCGGCTGACCTCCGGCGGCGGAGCGCTGGACCGGAACAGAACCTACCGGCTGGCCGTGCTGGGCAACGAGCTGCTGATGCAGAAGGGGGCGATCGCCTCGGCAGGCATTACGGACTATGAGAAGGCGGACGCCGATTATAAACAGATGATCGCGGACCGCCTGATGGCGGGGACGCAGCTGGCTGGGCCCACTCACTACATCACACTGCGCTGACAAAGGGAGGGGCGGAAAGGAAGGTGGAACAGCATAAAGTCCAAAGATAGAACGTGGCACGCCGCGCTTCCGGCGGCGCTGGTGGTCTGCCTGCTTTTGTTCCTGCTGGTGGGCGGCTCCTATTTCAACCGGTATTTGCAGGACAAGATTTTCGCTGAGCGCGCCGCTCAGCTCAACGAAATCACCACCCAGGTAGGGGTTAACCTGCACAACGCACTGGACGCACATTGGAATTATCTCACCGCTGCGGTCAACGCGCTGGAGCGGCAGTCCCTTTCCGAGACAGCGGAGGCCGCTGACATAATCCGGGACTTGGAGCGGCTGCTGGAAACAGAGCATTACAGCTCCACACTGATGCTGCTGGACAACAAGGGAAACTGCTATGACGCAGCCGGAAAGCATGGCGTCTGGTCTGAGCTGGACCAAATTTCGGGCGGGGAGCGCCGGTATACCTTCATTTCGGACAGCTATGCCTATGAGAACAGCTGCTGGGCCTTTGTGCAGAAGCTGGAGACCCCCCTTCCGGCAGGAACCTCCGGCGACAGCTTCACCCACGCTGTTCTTCTGAAGGACGTGAACGCCCTGAGCCAGCACTACAACAGCGGCGCCTACAGCAGCCAGAGCGAGACTTACATCCTGAAGAGCAACGGCACCCGGATGCACGACAACATTTCCCAGGGAAATATCCTTCAGGCCTACAATGTGATCAAGGCCCTGGAGGAGATGGAGGGGCAGTCAATTCCCGACATCAAGGCCGCCCTGGCGGAGCGCGGCACGATTAGCAGCAATTTCCGCCACCAGAACACAGAATATTTTTACTGTCTCGCCTCGCTGGCAGAGTATGACACCCTGCTTCTCTTCCTGATTCCGGCAGGCTATGTGGCCCATGGAACCGTGGATATGGTGAGCGCGGTCATCCGGATGCTTTTGCTTCTGACCGTGGCCCTGCTGTTAATGATGCTGCTGGCCGCCGTCTCCGCCGTCCAGCAGCGGAGCAGCCAGCGGCTGTTCCGGCAGGAGCAGGAAAACCTGCGCCGCCAGGAGGAGCTGAACGCCCGGCTGGAGGACTCCAATACCATGCTGGCCCGCTCCAAGGAGACGGCGGAACAGGCGTTCAAAATCGCAGAGGAGGCGAACCGGGCCAAGAGCTCCTTCCTCTCCAACATGAGCCACGATATCCGCACGCCCATGAACGCCATTGTGGGCTTTGCCGCACTTCTGTCCAGGGACGCGGAGAATGCGGAGAAGGTGAAGGAGTACACCCGGAAGATCACTGCCTCCAGCCAGCATCTGCTGGGCCTCATCAACGACATTTTGGATATCAGCAAGATTGAGGCGGGAAAAACCACGCTGAACCTGTCTGACGAAAGCGTGGTGGACCTGATTGAGAACATTGACTCCATCATCCGGCCTCAGATGAAGGCCAAGGGCCACACCTTCGAGGTTTACAGCAGGGATTTGAGGCACGAGCGGGTCGTGATGGACAAACTGCGGCTGAATCAGATTTTGCTGAATCTGCTGTCCAATGCGATGAAATACACTCCGGAGGGCGGAAATATCACCCTGACTGTGCAGGAGCTGCCCCAGTACACCAAGCAGCTGGCCCACTACCGGTTTGTGGTGTCAGACAACGGCTACGGCATGAGTCCGGAGTACCTGGAGAAGATTTTCCACGCCTTCACCCGGGAGGAGGACAGCGTTACCAACAAGATTCAAGGGACAGGCCTGGGCATGGCCATCACCAAAAACCTGTTGGACCTGATGGGCGGAAAAATCTCTGTGGAGAGCGAAAAGGGGAAGGGCTCCACCTTCACGGTGGATCTGGAGCTGCATATCAGCGAGCACGCCATCGACCAGGGCTTCTGGGAGAAGCACGGCATCACCCGGATTCTGGCGGTGGATGACGAAGAGGTGATCTGCCAGAACATTCAGATGACCATGGAGGGCACCGGAGTGACCGTGGATTATGCCCTGAGCGGCCGTCCGGCGGTGGATCTGGTAAAGGAGGCCGGCAGGGAGGGCCGTCCCTACCATATTGTTCTGCTGGATTGGAAGATGCCTGGAATGGACGGTGTAGAAGCCGCCCGGCGTATCCGGCAGCTTCCCGGAAAAACCCCTATTCTTGTGCTGACCAGCTACGACTGGCCGGAGATTGAGGAGGCGGCCAGGGACGCGGGGGTGGACGCCTTCCTGCCCAAGCCCTTTTTCCTCACCAGCTTCCGGCAGAAGGTGGACGCGGCGCTCAACGGCACGCCTGAGCCGGAGGAAAGCGCCGAAGAGAACGGTATTCTCCAGGGGATGCACATTCTGGTGGCGGAGGACAACGAGATCAACGCGGAAATTCTCGGCGAGCTGTTGGATATGGCGGGGGCCTCCTGCCAGATCTGCGAGAACGGGAAGAGGGTGCTGGAGGTCTTTGAATCGTCCGCTCCGGGTCAGTACAATCTTATTTTGATGGATGTTCAGATGCCGGTCATGAACGGCTACGAGGCCACCATGGCCATTCGAGACTCAGGCCACCCGCTGGCCTCCTCCATCCCCATTATTGCCATGACGGCAAACGCCTTTGCCGAGGACATCCGGGACGCCCTGGAGGCCGGGATGAACGCCCATGTGGCAAAGCCCATCGACATGGCGGTGCTGGAACAGACCGTCAAGGCGGTGCTGGAGGCGAAGTCAGCTCCCTAAGAGCCTGTTCCAAATCTCCTGACACACCGTCTGAACCGGCCTTTTTCCGGCCCACCCGGAGCGGTTAAACTGGATCTAAGAAGCAAAACGAACATAAAAAGCCCCTGATGCAGGCTGTTTCCTGCATCAGGGGCTTTTTCCTTTGAGAGACTCTTATGCGTTATCCCCGTGGTAAGCCGCGCAGGTGCACTTCTTCCACTTGAGGCCGGAACCGCAGGGGCAGGGATCGTTCCGGCCGATCTTCATCTTTTTCTTCACTGGCTGCTGCTTGACCGAGCCGTCGTTGGAGCCCGACTCACCGGTGACCTTCGCCACCCGCTGCCGCTGGACCTGGTTGGTCTGAACCCGGGCCAGATAGATCCGCCGGATGGTCTCCTCCTGGATGGCCGAGATCATGTTCTCGAACATCTCGTAGCCTTCCCGCTTGTACTCCACCACCGGGTCGCTCTGGCCGTAAGCCCGCAGGCCGATGCCCTGCTTCAGATCGTCCATGGCATCAATCTGGTCCATCCAGTACTCATCCACTGTCCGCAGCAGCATCACCCGCTCCAGCTCCCGCATGAGCGGCTCACCCAGCATCTTTTCCTTCATCTCGTAGAGATTGACGGCCCTTTCCTTCACCTGCTCCGCCAGCTCTTCCGGCGTGTACTGCTGGAGCTCATCATCGGTGTAGTTCAGCTCGTCCGGACGCAGGAACACGCCCCGGTATTGGGTGGTGGCTGTCCGGAAGTCCTCGGCGCTCAGGTGCTTCTGCTCGCCCGCGTGGCCCATGATGGACTGTGTGATGGAGCTGTCAATCATGGAGGCCACGTAATCCCTCAGATTCTCGCCGTCCAGCACCTGCCGCCGCTGCTTGTAGATGACTTCACGCTGGGTATTCATCACGTCGTCGTACTCCAGCACGTTCTTTCGGGTCTGGAAGTTCCGGGACTCCACTCGCTTCTGGGCGTTCTCAATGGCGTTGGACAGCATCTTGGCGTCAATGGGAGTGTCCTCGTCAATGCCCAGGGATTCCATCATGCCCTGAATTCGCTCCGAGCCGAACAGCCGGAGAATGTCGTCCTCCAAGGACAGGTAAAACCGGGTGGCGCCAGGGTCGCCCTGACGGCCGGCGCGGCCCCGGAGCTGATTGTCAATCCGGCGGGACTCGTGCCGCTCCGTGCCCAGAATGAAGAGTCCGCCCACGGCCCGGACCTGCTCCGCCTCTGCTTGAATTTCCTGCTTATACCGGGCCTCCGCCTCGGTGAACGCGGCTCGGGCGTCCAGGATCTCCTGGTTGTCCGTCTCAGCGAAGCCGGTGGCCTCCGCCAGCAGCTCGTCCGGCATGCCCTTCTTCCGCAGCTCGGATTTTGCCATGAACTCCGCGTTGCCGCCCAGCATAATATCCGTACCACGGCCGGCCATGTTGGTGGCCACCGTGACCGCGTTCAGTTTGCCCGCCTGGGCCACGATTTCCGCTTCCTTCTCGTGGTTCTTGGCGTTCAGAACGTTGTGCTTGATGCCCTGCCTGCTCAGCATCTTGGACAGCAGCTCCGACTTGTCAATGGACACCGTGCCCACCAGCACCGGCTGGCCGTTGGCATGGCACTCCTTAATCTGCTCGATGATGGCCCGGTATTTGCCGGTTTCCGTCTTGTACACCACGTCGGGATAGTCCACACGGGCGATGGGCCGGTTGGTAGGGATCTCCACGATGTCCAGATTGTAGATGGTGCCGAACTCCTCCTCCTCGGTGAGGGCCGTACCGGTCATGCCGGAGAGCTTGTCATAGAGCCGGAAATAATTCTGGAAGGTGATAGTGGCCAAGGTTTTGGATTCCCGGGCCACAGTGACCTTTTCCTTGGCCTCAATGGCCTGGTGAAGGCCCTCGTTGTACCGGCGGCCGTACATGAGACGGCCGGTGAACTCATCGACGATGATGACCTCGCCGTCTTTCACCACATAGTCCGTATCCCGCTTCATGATGCCGCGGGCCCGAATGGCCTGATTGATGTGGTGGGACAGGGTGGTGTTCTCCGCGTCAGCCAGGTTTTCCACGTTGAAGAAGGACTCCGCCTTTTTGACGCCCCGCGCGGTGAGGGTGGCGGTCTTGGCCTTCTCGTCCACCACATAATCGGCGTCGATGTCGGCCGCTTCCTCCTCCTTCTCGTCTACCTTGGCCACCCGCAGGCACTTCAGGCCTGCGGCGAAGGTGTCCGCCATCTGGTAGAGCTGGGTGGATTCGTCCCCTTGGCCGGAGATAATCAGGGGGGTCCGGGCCTCGTCGATAAGGATGGAGTCCACCTCGTCCACCACGGCGAAGGCGTGGCCCCGCTGGACCAGCTCCTGGGAGTAAATCGCCATGTTGTCCCGGAGGTAGTCAAAGCCGAATTCGTTGTTGGTGCCGTAGGTGATATCAGCCTGATAGGAGGCCTTCCGCTCCCCGCCGGTGACGGCGTGAATGACCAGTCCCACCGTGAGGCCCAGGAAGCGGTGGACCTTGCCCATCCACTCCGAGTCACGCTTGGCCAGGTAGTCGTTGACGGTGACAATGTGGACGCCCCGCCCGGTCAGGGCGTTGAGGTAGGCCGGCAGGGTGGCCACCAGGGTCTTGCCTTCACCGGTCTTCATCTCCGCGATGCGGCCCTGATGGAGGACGATGCCGCCCACCAGCTGCACCCGGTAGGGCCGCAGGCCCAGCACCCGGTCCGCCGCCTCCCGGACGGTGGCGAAGGCCTCAGGCAGAATGCCGTCAAGGGTTTCACCGTTCTGAAGCCGCTCTTTGAACTCGGGGGTTTTGGCCTGGAGCTCGGTGTCGGACAGCTGCCGGTAGGACTCCTCCAGCGCCTCAATTTTATCCACAATGGGATAGATTTTCTTCAGCTCCCGCTGGGAATAGGTGCCGAAGATCTTCTGAATGATACCCATGGGGTTTCATCGCCTTTCTATCTCCCTCTGCCGAGGGTCATAATTAGATACGTTACAGTATAACACAAATTCATTGGGGAGAAAAGAGCAAATTGTAAACAATTCGGGGACGTTTGCGGCTGCTGGGGCACGGCGCCGCTTCACAGCAGGGGAGCCAGCAGGGGGGCCGCGATCACGGTGATGATTCCGGCGGTGACAATGGCCAGGGAGCCCATGGCCCCTTGGATTTCTCCCAGCTCCGTGGCCCCGGCGGAGGTGCCGATGACGTGGGAGGCGGTGCCCAGGGCCAGCCCCTGGGCCACCGGGTCGGTGATGCGGAACACCTTTGCCAGGGTCCGGGCCAGCATGGCGCCGGTCACGCCGGTAAAGGAAATGGCGGCGGCGGCCACAGCCTCCAGTCCGCCCAGCTCCTGGGCCATAGCCATGCCGATGGCCGTAGTGGTGGACTTGGGCAGCATGGACCAATAGAGCTCCTGGGGCACCTGGAGGAGCTTGCACAGCAGAAGCACCCCGCCCATAGAGGTGAGGGACCCGGCCAGCACAGCCATGAGGACCGCCAGCCAGTTTTCCTTCAGCAGGCGGATCTGCCGGTACAGGGGAATGGCCAGGGACACGGTGGCCGGTCCAATGAGCAGGTTCAGCACGGACGCGGTTTGATCGTAGGTCTCCAGGTCCACGTGGAATACCATTAAAAAAATGATGATGGCCACGCTGGCGAAAAAGGTGGGATTGAGCAGGGGGGTATTCACCCGTTTTTGAAGGGTGAGGAAAAACCAGTAGACCAGCAGGGAGACGGTCAAGCCGAACATGGGCACGGAGGTGAGCAGCTCATTCATGGATTTTTCCTCCTTTCCGGCGGAACAGCTGTGCGGTGTGGCCGGTGACGAAAATGACTGCAAAGGTGACCAGGATGCAGATGAGCAGAATAGCGGGCAGGTGGCCGGCCACAAGGCTGAAGTACTTGGTGATGCTCACCAGGGCGGGCACGAACAGGGCGGGAAGGACGGACACCAGATAATCCCCGGCGTTCTCCACCCACTCCAGCCGCACCACCTTGAGGCAGAGGAGCAGGAGCAGGAGCACCATGCCGTATACGCTGCCTGGGATGGGGAAAGGCAGCAGGGCCCGCAGCAGCTCCCCCGTCAGGGAAAAGGCGGAAATCAGGGCGAATTGAAACAGATACTTCAAGTCAGATCAGCCTCCCAAAATGGCAAATATGATTTTATTATAGAGGTCCCTCCGCCGGAATGCAATTTGGAATGAAATTTGCAAGCGGACTTTGGAGAACCTGTCCAGAAAGTCTGGGGAAAATTTCTGGATTTTTGCCGTTTTGAACAGGTTTCTTTTGACAGAGGAGAAAACATATCGTACAATAGGGAAAAGGAGAAAAAGGAGGGACCCCCATGAAACTGTATTTTTACGGCGCGGACAAAGCGGTGACGGGGAGCTGTCACTGTGTGGAGGCGGGCGGCCAGCGGCTGCTGGTGGACTGCGGCCTTCAGCAGGGCGGGGACGAGCGGGAGGACCAGCGGCTTCCCTTCCCTGCCAGCGGGATTGACTATGTGATTGCCACCCACGCCCACATTGACCATACGGGGCGGATTCCCCTGCTGGTGAAGGATGGCTTCCGGGGCTCCATTCACGCCTCCCGGCTGACCGGGGAGCTCATGTCCATCATGCTCCGGGACTCGGCTTACATTCAGGAGAGCGACGCCAAGTGGGAGAACCAGAAGGGACGCCGGGCGGGCCGGGATCTGGTCCAGCCTCTGTACACGGTGGCGGACGCGGAGGCGGTGATTCCCCTGCTGGAGTCGTGCGAGTACGGGGAACGGGTGACGCTCAGCGAGGTGTTTTCCTTCCGGCTGATTGACGCGGGGCATCTGCTGGGCTCCGCCTTTGTAGAGGTGTGGGTGACTGAGGAGGGCGTGACGAAGAAGCTGCTGTTCTCCGGGGACATCGGCAATGTGGAGCAGCCCATCATTCGGGACCCCCAGCCGGTAGAGGGCGCGGACTATGTGGTGATGGAGTCCACCTATGGGGACCGGAACCACGAGCCCATGGACGGCGGACATGTGGAGGATTTGGCCTGGATTCTGGAGGAGACGTTCCAAAAGGGGGGCAATGTGGTGATTCCCGCCTTTGCGGTGGGCCGGACTCAGGAGATTCTTTACTTCCTGCGGGAGGTGAAGGAGCGGAATCTGGTGCCCTCCAACCCCAACTTCATGGTGTGTGTGGACTCGCCCCTGGCGGCGGAGGCCACGCAGATTTTCTCCGGCAACCTGGATGGTTATCTGGACGAGGAGGCCCTGAAGGTGCTGGAAGGGGGCCGGCTGTTTGACGTGTCCAATCTGCACATCACCCACACCAGTGAAGAGTCCCGGATGCTGAATCTGGACAAGCGGCCCAAGGTGATTATTTCGGCCTCTGGCATGTGCGACGCGGGCCGCATCCGGCACCATTTGAAGCACAACCTATGGCGGGAGGAGTGCACGGTTCTCTTTGTGGGCTTCCAGGCGGTGGGCAGTCTGGGCCGGGCCCTGCTGGAGGGAAAGCAGAGCGTGCATCTCTTTGGCGAGGACGTGATGGTCCGGGCGAAGATTGTGAATTTCAAGGGCATGTCCTCTCACGCGGACCGGGACCATCTGCTGGCCTGGGTGGGGCAGTTTGAGGCGAGGCCGGACCATGTGTTTGTGGTCCATGGCGAGGCCCAGGTGGCGGAGAGCTTTGCCCAGGCGCTGCGGAACCGGGGCCTGCAGGCCCATGCGCCGGAGTACACGGAGATTTACGATTTGGCGGCCAACCGGGTGGAGCGCGCCGGCGTGCCGGCTCCGGAGAAGCCGGCCAGCAAGTGGCAGAAGGGCTCTCCGGCCTACCGGCGTCTGGAGGAGGCTGGGCGGCTGCTGCTTGAGGTCATCCGGCAGAACAAAGGCGGAACCAACAAGGACCTGGGCAAGTTTGCGGACCAAATCCTCGCTCTGGTCCAAAAGTGGACCCGCTGACCTACTTTTCTTGAAAGAAAAGTAGGCAAAAGAACGTTATGCTGGCGTACTGCCAAGCTTCCCAAGGAGCGGACGCCCTTGGGGAGCATGGCAGATTGTCAAAAAGCGCTGAATTAAAATATGAAACCTAACAGGTTTCAGAGCAGGGGGATCGTGTGAAAGGGGGGCGGGAGCCCCCGCTTTCGCGTGCAATCACCCGCCCGCAGGCGACGGATTTCGGCGAAAGCCGAAATCCGCTTAGGCTGTTAAAAAAACAGATGACTGGCACAACCCTTGGGCGGAATGTGCTGGTCATCTGTTTTTCTCACTCGGTCAGCAGCATCAGCGCTTCCGGCGGCAGCCGCGCCAGTCCGTTGGCCGGCAGGGTGTGATAGGCCTCCTTGGACATCTCCCAGCGCAAGGACGGGCCCTCAAATCCCCGCTTCCGAATCAGCAGCACGTAAGAAAAAGTGTCCTCCACCGTTCGGACCACCTCGTAGGGGAAGACGTTTTCTCCCGGCTCCTCAGCCGCCTCCAGAAAGTGGGCCCGGATACCCGCCCAGGCCACCTGCCGGTCCGGCAGGGGAGCGGTGAGGGTCAGCCCCCACTGGGGGACATCCACCCGGCCTGCGGACACCTGTGCGGGGGCCAGGTTTTTACAGCCCGTCAGCAGCGCGCCGGTGTAGCTGACCGGGTCCCGGAACAGGTCCCACTTTTCCCCCACCGCGTCGATGTGTCCGTCCCGGCAGACCGCGATACGGTCTGCCAGCCGGTATACCTCGTCCCGGCTGTGGGAGACCAGCAAAGTGGTGCCGCCGAAGTCCTCGATTACGGCCGCGGCCTCCTGCTCCACCTCCCATCGCAGGTGGCTGTCCAGTGCGGAAAAGGGTTCATCCAGCATCAGCAGCGCCGGACGGGATACCAGAATCCGGGCCAGCGCTGCCCGCTGCTGCTGCCCGCCGGA
This sequence comes from Oscillospiraceae bacterium, assembly GCA_022793095.1. Classification (GTDB taxonomy): domain Bacteria; phylum Bacillota; class Clostridia; order Oscillospirales; family Oscillospiraceae; genus JAAWCD01. The sequence continues at coordinate 15,153 of JAAWCD010000006.1, forward strand.
GAGCTGTGCCGGGCGGAGGCGCTCCAGGCCGGTGAGGTAAAACCGCTCCAGGGCCTCTGCGGCTTTCCGCTTCCGGACCCGCCGGTCCGGCTCTTGATGGAGGGCGGCCAGGAGATTCTGTTCCAACGTCATGTGGGGGAAGAGGGCGTAATTCTGAAAAAGGAGGCCCACCCGCCGGGCCTGGGGCGGCAGGTTGACATGGGCGGCAGAGTCGAACAGCACCCGGCCGTCCAGCAGGATTTTCCCCTCGTCCGGGGTGACGATGCCGGCGATGGCCCGCAGGGTCAGGCTCTTGCCGCAGCCGGAGGGGCCCAGTAAGGCCAGGGTTTCATCTCCGGCCTCGAAAGCGGCCTCCAGCTGGAAGCCGCCGAAGTCTTTTCTGATGTCAACAGACAGCGCCAAAACGGTTCCCTCCTCTGTGCCTGGACTCCCGCCGTTCCAGAAGATTGACTGCCAGCAGAACGGCGCAGGAGATGGCCAGATTGACCAGCACCCAGCGGAAGGCCAGCGCGTCGTCCCCCTCCCGCCAGAGCTGGTAAACGGTGGTGGAGATCGTGGCGGTCCGGCCTGGCGTGTAGCCCGCCACCATGGAGGTAGCGCCGTACTCGCCCAGGGCCCGGGCGAAGGCCAGCACCGTGCCGGCCAGAATACCCTGTCGGCACACCGGCATCACGATGCGCCAGAAGATGTAGGGATTGGAGAGGCCCAGGGTCTGTGCGGAGTAGACCAGGGTGGGGTCCATAGACTCGAAAGCGCCCCGCGCGGTCCGGTACATGAGAGGGAAGGTGACCAGCACCGTGGCGAAAACAGCGGAGAACCAGGTCATGACCAGCCGCTGCCCGGTCCAGGCCAGAAAGGGCCCGCCCACCGGGCCCTTGGGGCCCAGAAGGACCAGCAGGAAGTAGCCAATCACTGTGGGAGGCAGGACCAGCGGCAGGGTGAGCGCCACGTCCAGCGCGCCCTTGAGGGCGCGGGGAACCCTGGCGATGTGCCAGGCGGAAAAGATCCCCAGAAAGAAGGTGACGGACGTGGAGATTGCCGCGACGCGAAGCGAGTTGAGCAGGGGATACCAGTCCATGAACAAGTTCCTTTCCATTGTCAAGTTTTGCGGGATTCCGCCGCAGGGAGCCGGCGGCACTGCCGTGCCCCAAATCTTCGCGCGGCCTGCATCATTGCCTCAGAATCAGGAAATCCAAGACAGGAGAGCGTTTTCACTCCGCCATGGCAAACCCCACAGAGGTAAAGACCGAAACGGCAGCATCTGTGGAGAGGTAGTCCAAAAAGGCCGCTGCCTCCTCCGGATGGGCGCTGTTCTTCAGAACGGCAACGGGATAGATTGGCGGCTGGCAGCTCCCCTCTGGGGCCTCCGCCGCAACGGTTAGACCGGCAGAATAAGCGTCAGTGCCATAGACCACGCCGCAGTCCACCGCCCCGGCGGAAACCTGGGAAGTGACCTCCTTCACGTTAGTGCCGAAGGTGATCTTATGGTCTCTGTTCAGGCTGTCCCACAGCCCCAGACAGGTGAAGATTTCCTCGGAATACTGCCCCACCGGCACATCGGAATTGCCCAGGGCGATGAGACGCACCTTGCCGCTGGCCGCGTCCTCAAAGGTATGGATCTCCGCGGGGTTGCCCTCCGGGACCGCCAGAACCACCGTGTTTTTCAGCAGGTCAATCCGGGTGGCAGAGTCAATATAGTCTCCGCCCTCTTTGGAGGTGTCCAGAGCGTCCATCTGCTTCTGAGCGGCGGAGAGGAACAGGTCGCAGTCCGCGCCCGCTTCAATCTGGCTTTGAAGGGCGCCGGAGGAGTCGAAGGTAAACACAAGGGTGACATCGGGTGCGGTCTCTTGATACTGCTCCGCGATTTCCGTGAGGGTTTCCGTCAGCGAGGCGGCGGCAAAGATGTGCAGCTCCACCGGCTTGTCATTTTGGGGGGTGGGACCGGAACAGGCGGTCAGGCTCAGAAGCGCGGCAAGGGCAAGAATGAGCTTTTTCATTGTGCGGCACTCCGTTTCGTTTTGTTCTGTTTTGTTTGAAACCTATGATACAAAACATTATAAAACAGGATAAAACAGAAGTCAATAACAGTGGTTACAACAAACAATGGACGACCGCGGACAGAACGGTTGTCACCATTCTCGAATGGTAATTCCGAAGAAGCTGTGTTACAATGGAGCAAAGCTGTCAAAGGAGTTGGGTGCGATGCCGGAAGACCTTCTGACCGCCCAGGAGGCGGCGGACTATCTGAAGCTGAAAAAGGCCACGGTATATGAAATGGTCAAGCGTGGGGACCTGTCCTCGGTCAAGGTGGGAAAGCAGCTCCGCATTTCCCGTTCCGCTCTGGAGGCCCTGGCGGGAACCGCCCATCGGGAGGCGCGGGACCGCCCGGACCGGGACCGGACCCGGTCCAGCATTGTGCTGTGCGGACAGGACGCCTCGCTGGACCTGATTGCGAACGCTGTCTCCGCCCAGCCAGGCAATGGCTCGGTGGTGCTGCGGTCCTACGCGGGGAGCTACAACAGCCTGAACATGCTGTATCAGGGCCGGGTGGACATTGCCACCGCCCACCTGTGGGACGAGGAGAGCCAGAGCTACAATCTGCCTTATCTCAGGAAGCTGCTGCCTGGCCTGGAGGTTCAGGCGGTCCGGCTGTTTGGCCGGACGATGGGGATGTATATTCAGGCTGGCAACCCCAAGGGCATCACCGGGCTGGACGACCTGCGGCGGCGGGACCTCCGGCTGGTGAACCGGGAAAGGGGGAGCGGCACACGGGTCTTTCTGGACGAGAAGCGGAAGGCTCTGGGGATTCCCAGCCGTCAGATTTCCGGCTACCAGCGGGAGCAGACCACCCATATGACGGTGGCGGGAGCGGTGGCCCGCGGGGAAGGGGATCTGGGCTTCGGAGCAGAGGCCGCGGCCCGGCAGATTCCAGGGGTGGACTTTCTCCCCCTTCAGCGGGAGTGGTACGACATGGTGTTTCTGCGGGAGCGGCGGGAGGAGCGGCCCTTTCAGGCGGTGATGGACTATGTGTGCGGTTCGGGGTTCCTTCGGGACCTGGACCAGACGGGGACCTATGACCTGAGCCAGACCGGACGGGTATTCGAGCTGTGAACAGATGAATAGGAGAGATGAGAGATGAACCGAAAACAGATTCCTGCGTTGATACTTGCGCTGTCCCTGCTGTTGGGACTCCTGAGCGGCTGCGGCGGACTGAACGCTGCGGCCATGCAGCTCAAGCGGTCGGAAGGACTGGTGAGCGTCTCCAATGAGGAGGGCCGGAACCTGGTGCCGGAGGAGGACATGGGGCTGTACAGCGGCTATGGGGTTCTGACCCAGGAGGAGAGCTACGCCTGGATTGGCCTGGACCAGGTTAAGCTGGCCAAAATGGATGAAAACAGTGAGATTGCCGTTGAACAAGAGGGAAAGCATCTGGAGATTGAGGTGAAATCCGGCAGTTTGTTTTTCCATGTGACCGAGCCGCTGGCGGAGGACGAGACCATGGAGATCCGGACTTCCACCATGCTGGTGGGTATCCGAGGCACCTGCGGCTGGGTTTCCGTCCTGGACGGCGCCCATATGAACGTTTACCTGCTGGAGGGTACGGTGTCGTGCAGCGTCTCCTCGCCTGCGGGACAGAACACGGCCAACGTCTCCGCCGGAGAGATGGCCCGGATGACGGCCAGCGAGGAGGAGAGCAGCATTTCCGTGGAGCGGTTCCGCATTTACGACGTGCCTGAATTCATTCTGGAGGAGCTCCGGCAGGACAAAAGCCTGTGCGAAACGATTGAGGAGGAAACCGGACTGCCGCTGCTGGACTGGGACCCGGACACGGCGCTTCCGCCGCGGGAGGATGCTGAGCCGGACCCGGTGGACTGGAGCGGGCTGGGGAACGTGGCCTATTATGGGGACCCAGCGGCCTGCGCCATGACGGCGGAGCAGGCCGCGGCCTTTGCCCAGGTGCTCCGGGAGGAGATCAGCAAGTCGAAGGCCGTGCCGCCCATTCAGGATGAGTACACCTTGCAAAGCGAGGCCCGCTGCTATGCCGGACTGGTGGACGCGGGCGGCGGCCAGCCCATTCTGCTGTACGGCAGCGCCATTGCGGTGGAGTCTGACTACGGCTGGGATCTGTGGAGCACGTGGTCCGGCGACTGCACCGGCTGGGGCATCTGGGAGTACGCCAACGGGCAGGCGGTCAAGTGGGGCGTGGTGGACCGGACGGCCCTCTATCCCGGCTATCTGTATGTGGGCGGATATTATGCGGCCGACCCTGGGATCAGCGCCAAGGTCTATCCCCTGGAAAATGGCCGGATCGCTGCGATTCCCAGCACCGCCGTCCAGGAGGACTGGACCTGGTCCGGTGGAGGGGAACAGGTCACCCGCTACATCGACGGCCAGCCGGTCACGGAGGAGGCGGTTACCAGCTGGGAGTCCCGGTGGAATCCGGGAAACAGCCTGGCGGGCTACAGCCACGGCAGCGATGTGTCGGTCTCCTTCTGGGGCCTGTCTCCAGCGGAGGATGTACTGGCGGCGCTGGAAGGGTCCGGCGGGAGCGCCCCAGCGGATCCGCCCCCGGCTGAGAATACCCCCGGCAGCGAGGCGCCGGAGGCTCCCAACCGGCCCGGCACGTCGGTGAGCTACAATCCCGGCACCTACATCCGGCGGACCACGGTGGACACCACGGGCTATCCCATAGAGATTTACTATGAAATTCCGGTGCTTCCGGAGACCAGCCAGGGGTATCGGAACATCAACGCCTTCTTCCAGTCCATGGAGGATGCTTTTTTCGCGGAAGGATTTGCGGCTGATCTGGAGGCGTCTTTGGAGTATAACCCTTACGACGAGGACTTTTGGAATAGCTGCAGCGCCTCAGTGACCTTCCCGAACAGCCGGCTGGTCTGCGTGGCCCTCAGCTCGGACTATCACATGGGAGGCGTCCACCCATGGTATGGGACAAATTACTATACCTTCTGTGCCAGCACCGGGGAACGTCTTTCCCTGAGCGACGTGGCAAACGCCTCCAAAGCGGAGATTGAGACCTATCTTCTGACCGTCCTGGAGCAGGAGCAGAACGAATCCGGCGGCATCTTTCTGGACACCTTCCGGGAGTATGAGGCGGACGACTATGGGTTTGAAGTCAGCTCGGACGGCAGGCTTTACGCGGTGTTCAGCCGGGACGAGGGGTGCGCCTGGGCTTACGGCGGCATTGCTCCCATTGAGCTGCCCATGGGCCTGAAGCCGGAGTGGCAGTAAGAAGCTGTATTCACAACCGGGCGAGATGTTCCGGCAGAAAAAAGAACTGGAAAACAGTGGCGCGGCGTGGTATACTGAGCGTAACAGCTCCAAACGTGGAGAGAAACTAACAGGGAGGTCATTGCTTATGTCCTATCGAGACACATATGAAGCCTGGATTTCCAGTCCCGCTCTTTCACAGGAGGAAAAGGCGGAGCTGGAGGCCATTCGGAACGATGAGAAGGAAATCGAAGGCCGTTTCTTCGATCAGCTGTCCTTCGGCACCGCCGGCCTGCGGGGCACCATGGGAGTGGGCCTGTACCGGATGAACATCCACACGGTCCGCCATGCGACCCAGGCCTTTGCCCAAGTTATCCTGGACGATAAAAGCCCTGAGGAGGCCAAGCGAGTGGCTGTCTGCTTCGACTGCCGCAACCACTCCGCCAGGTTTGCCCGGGAGGCGGCCTGCGTCCTGTCCGCCAACGGCATCCCCGTGCACCTGTTTGAGTCCCTGCGTCCCACACCGGAGCTGTCCTTCGCCATCCGGGAGTACGGCTGCATCGCGGGCATTAACATCACCGCCAGCCACAACCCCAAGGAGTACAACGGCTATAAGGTCTATTGGTCCGACGGCGCCCAGCTGCCCCCCGAGCATGCTGACCAGGTGGCCAGGCTCATGAAGGAAACTGACGTGTTCAGCGTGAAAACCATGGATTACAACGAGGCTGTGGCCAGCGGCAGGATCACCCTCATGGGGGAGGAGACAGACGAAAAATTCCTGTCCAACGTCATGGCTCAGGTCAACGACAAGGCGGCGGTGGAGAGGGTAGCGGACACCTTCAAAATGGTGTACACCCCGTTCCACGGCACTGGCCACAAGCTGATTCCCGAGGCCCTCAAGCGGCTGGGCATGAAGCACGTCATCTGCGTGCCGGAGCAGATGGTCATTGACGGAGACTTCCCCACGGTGGCTTCTCCCAACCCGGAGAACCCGGAGGGCTTTTATCTGGCGGTGGAAATCGCCAAGAAGGAGGGTGCGGATTTCATTCTGGGCTCCGACCCCGACGCCGACCGGGTGGGCATCATGGTCAACACCGGAAAGGGTGAATTCAAGGTGCTCACCGGCAACCAGACCGGCGTGCTGCTGCTGGACTACCTCATTGGGGCCATGAAGCGCACCGGCCGGCTGCCCGAGCATCCCGTGGCCCTGAAGACCATCGTCACCACGGAAATGGCCCGCAAGGTGGCGGAGGTCAACGGACTCAGGTGCTTTGACACCTTCACCGGCTTCAAGTTCCTGGCGCAGAAGAAGGACCAGCTGGAAAGCACCGGCGAGGGCAATGTCATCATGTCCTACGAGGAGTCCTACGGCTACATGCTGGGCAGCTTTGTCCGGGACAAGGACGCGGTCACCGCCTCCGTGGCCCTGACGGAGATGGCTGCCTGGTATGCCGGACAGGGCATGACTCTCTATGATGCCCTGCTGGCCCTCTATAAGAAATACGGCTACTACGGCGAACGGACCATGAACCTGGTCATGCCCGGCCTGGACGGGCTGAAGAGAATGGCCGGCCTGATGGCGGGCCTGCGGGCCGCGCCGCTGGCCGAGGTGGCCGGGGTCCGGGTGCGCCGGCAGAAGGACTATCAGGACGGCTCCGATGTGGACACCGCCACCGGTGTTCGGGAGACCATGGAGCTGAGCGGCTCCAATGTGCTCCGGTACGAGCTGGAGGACGGCACCTCCTTCATCATCCGCCCCTCCGGCACCGAGCCCAAGGTCAAGGTCTACATTCTGGCCAACGGCAGCACCAAAGAGGAGTGCGAGGCGAAGGTGGACAAATACGCCGCCTTTGCGGAGACGCTGAAGGGCTGAGCAGGGAAGGGGCGGGCCTGCGGGCCCGCCCTGCCCCGCAAATTTTTCCGTCCCGGCAGGCGCGGGACTTGCAAAGGACGCGGGTTCGTGGTAGAATACTTCCCAACCAGTATTCTTTGAAAATCCAAGCATCCTCGCAAAGGGGTGTTAGCTGTGTCCGATTTCATCGAACGAATCAAAGAGGCGACACCCCCGCCGCCGCAGATTCTCCTGCTGTGCTCCCTGGGCCTGTTTCTGCTTTCCATGCTGCTGGCCCTGTTCCTGCGGGGCTGTGAGCCGGAGCCGGTGGAGGAGACCCCGGAACCCACGGCGAAAGAGACCGCCGAAGCCCTTTTGGTGACAGCGGAGCAGATGTCCAGGCTGTCCTACAAGGACAGCGTTATGGGGGAGCTGCAATGGAGCATCTCTCAGGACTCTCTGGAGGAGCTGAACCGGGTGCTGGTGGAGTACGGCATCACGACGCCAGAAGAGATCAGCCATTTTCTCGCCCAGGTCACAGTGGAGACCGGCGCGGGGAAGGAGCTGACGGAACACGGAAATGAGAGTTATTTCCAGGGGCGGGGTTACACCTCCGGAACCCGCGGGGCCGGCTACCTGCATCTGACCCACGAGTACGGGCAGATGGCCTTCTCCACCTGGATGATGAAGCGGTACGTGCCGGAGCTGAAGGATATCACTTATATCAACCCTTCCCACCACGGGAAAGAGGAAATTGTGTCCGCGTATTATGCGGCCCTGCGTAGGGCGGCCAACCTGGGCGTGGATATATCCCGCTATTCCAGAGTGGTGTATGACCCTCAGAGCCCGGTCCTCACAGGGGCGGACTATATCGCTGAGGAATTCGCCTGGGAGAGCGCCGGGTACTATTGGCATATTGTGGGCATCGGCGCTGTACTGTCCCCATCCCCCGGTGTGGAAAATGTCGATATCGCATCAGAGCTGGTGGGAGGCAGTAACTGGCAGTCCAGGCGGGAAGCCTACCTGGCATTTTACCCCGTGTTGACAGAGCAATCACAATAGGGAAAAGGAGTGGATTAGCATGGGCTTTTTCGGAGGCCAAACAAAACCTGACATGAAGCTGGATTCCCAGCTGGTCAGTGAGCAGGAGGACCAATTTGAGGAGGTTCCCGCTCTTCCCAAGCCCCAGACGAACACTGTCATTGCCAAGGACATGATCCTGACCGGATCATTGCGCGGTGAGGGCGTGGTTCAGGTGGAAGGCACCGTAGAGGGCGAGGCGGATGTGAAGGGCGCGGTCATCGTGGCGGCCACTGGACTGTTCAAGGGGCCCATCTCTGCGGACGTGGTGCGGGTTGCCGGCTGTGTGGAGGGCAGCGTCACTGCGCGCGACCACATGCGGCTGGAAAAGACGGGAAATCTGAATGGCGACGTGACCACAGCCTCTCTGGTGGTAGAGGACGGCGGCGTTCTGAACGGCCGCAGCAACATGATTAAAAAGGAACAGCCTCCCATGGACACGGGCCGCCCCCTGGATTCCCTCCAGTTTGGAAGCAACTATCATTCCGATGAGGAAGAGGAAAAGCTGAAGTAACGCTTTTGTATGTAAGACCCCCCTGACACAGGAAACAGAATTCTGTGTCAGGGGGGTCTTTCCGCTGAGTTGCTAGAGAAACCGAAGCTCCCCGTCCTCCACCTCCACCGTGACCACGGAATAGAGGGGGATTCCCATCTGACGGAGCACCCGGCCGCCGTCCTTGTTGGCCTTCTCAATGGCCACGCCCACACCGGCGGCTTCCGCCCCCGCCTTGGCCACAATCTCCAGAAGGCCCAGCACATCCTGACCGTTAGACAGGATATCATCCACAAGGAGCACCACGTCGTTCCTGTCCAGGCATCGCTTGCTCACCCGCAGGGTGAAGGACTTTTCCAGGGAAAAGGAGTGAACCTCCGCGGCATAGACATCGCTGTCCATATATCCGGTCATAAAGCGCTTGGCGTAGACGGCAGGCACCCCCAGCTCGTGGGCGGTAAAGCAGGCAATGGGAATTCCGGAACTTTCGCTGGTGAGCACCTTGGTGACCTTCTTTCCCCGGAAGGCCTTCGCCAGCGCGCCGCCAATCTGGGCAATCAGCCTGGTGTCCAACTGGTGATTCAAAAACGTGTCAACCCGAATGATGTCGCCGGACAGGGGGGCATCCTCTTCCAAGCGTCTTCGCAAATCACTGACCATAGCGTTCTTCTGAGCTCCTTTTTTATCTGATGGTTAAACATGTTTCCACTTTCCGCAAAGGTCCAGAAAGGCCCGGAACAGAAGTCCGCCCTCCGCCGTTCCACCGGACCCGTCCAGCCGCTCCGGATGCCACTGCACCCCCCAGACGGGAGCGGAGGCGTGCTCCAGGGCCTCCAGGACGCCGTCCTCCGACCACTGGACTGCCCGCAGGCCCGGAGCCAGCCGGTCCACCGCCTGATGGTGGGCGCTGTTGACCTGGCTGACGCCGCCGTACAAACGGACCGCGAAGGAATCCGCCGCGGCCCGGACCGGGTGAAGGCGGTCCCGCCCTGCCGGCCGGGTGTGAAGGGCCAGCCCGGCAGGAGGGAGGTCCAAAATCAGGGTGCCCCCCAAAACGAGATTGAGAAGCTGATGCCCCCGGCAGATGCCCAGAATGGGCCGTCCAGTCTCCAAAAAGGCGGGAATCAGGGCCAGCTCCGCCCGGTCCCGGTCTCCGTCCACGCCGGCCGGGGCTGGATTTGCCCCACCGGCGTACTGGTCCTCCAGGTCGCCGCCGCCGCAGAGTACCAGCCCGTCATAGCCAGAAGGGTCCGCCTGCGGGCAGAAGGACGGAACCGCTGCTCCGCCGGCCTGCTCCACCGCGCGGACATAGTTTGGGCCGCCCTCTCTGGGAGTGGAAATTAAAATACGCAGGTTCATGACGCGCCTCCAAATCATGATGACATAGGGGGAGGCTTCCGTCAGGTTCCTCCTCCTGATTATATCGGATTCTATGTGGAATGACAAGGCCTAATTACAGGGCGGACCTTTTCCCGTGCTTGAGACAAACCGGAAAGGGCAGGGCGCTCCGGTTCGTCCAGAGGGAAATTTCTTCAGAACGGAAAACAGCCAGGCTGTTTCCAGCCTGGCTCAGCTTGTCGAAAAAGTCTGCCATCTGGCCGGCTGTTCTCGGACATAGAACATGGTTTCCACGTTGGCTGGCATCATGTTTCCCCCTGAAGTAGATTTTTAGTTTGGAGCGCTTTTCGTGCCTGTGCCCAGAAAGCCGCTGAATTTGTTTTGCCTGCCGGCTGGATGTGCAGATCGTCCCGCATGTGTCGGGCTTCCAGGCCGTTCAGGTACACGCCTTTGATGATGCTGTGGCCAATTCTCGCTTCCGCTTCCAATCCGCGGGAGGGAACACCGCCAGATAACCCATCCCGGCCAGAAGCTTCTTCCGGCGGTTCATCCGGTCGCTTTCCCTTGGGTCAAAGCCGTGGATGATCCAATCACCGAAATTCCCGTTTAAAGTGTCCCCATGCCCGACGCTGGGGCTGATATCGTGGTTCAAAAGAATAACGCCATCGGGGCCGTATTTTCTTAGAGCCTGTTTAAAATCTCCCGGCACACCGTCTGAATCAGTCTTTTTCCGTCCAGCTGCGTCAAAAATGCTCGGAATACATCCAGTATTCCTGCGCTTTTTTCCTTGCCGGGCGAAAAATTCCCGGCCCATCCGGCG